>CAVCXQ010000119.1:0-4349 GCA_963606275.1 uncultured Muribaculaceae bacterium
CCGCGCATCGCCGCGAAGCCCGGCGTCGTCCGCGAGGCGTACTGGTTCAGCGAGTTCGCGACGTAGGCCGACGTCCGCGCCGCGCCCGTCTCGTCGTACGCCGCCGAAGAGGTGCGGTTGCCGGCGAGGTCGTAGGCGAAGTCCTCGGAGAAGCCGCGCACCGGCAGCCCGCCCTTCGTCCGCCGCGCCCCCGTCGTCTCGCCGCGCGCGTTGCACGAGTACCGGTCGACGGAGCCGGAGAGGCTTCCGAACGCCGCGCCGCTCCGGGCGACGGAAGCGAGCCGCCCCGCCGCGTCGTAGGCGCAGTCGAACCTGGAGACCACGGACGACGCCGTGGCGTTCTCCACTCGCGCGATCCTCCCGCAGGCGTCGTAGTCCCACGTGGCGGAGAGCCCGTTCGGACAGGCGAGCGACGCCTTCAGCCCGGAGCCGTCGTGGTAATTCCACGTGAATCGTCCAAACGAAGAATCGCTCACACGGAGCCACGGAGCCACGGAGGCTTGCCGAGACCGTGTGACGCTCCGCGCCTCCGACCCTCCGAGCTGGCAGACCTCCATCGACGCGAGGCGTCCGAGGCCGTCGTAGGCAAGCGTCGTCCGCGTCCCGCCGGCCGCGTAGCCCGCCGGGCGGCCGAGGGCGTCGTAGGAGCGCGCGACCTGGAAGCCGTCCTGCCACTCGTTCGTGCAGCTTCCGTGGACGTCGTAGGCGCAGATGTTGGTGGCGACTCCGTCCGTCGTCGCGGAGACCACGTTGCCGGCGCGGTCGTAGGCCATCGCGACCGTCGGCGTCCCGTCGGAGTAGGAGGTCGCCGCCAGCCTTCCCGCCGCGTCGTAGGAGTAGTCCGCCGACACGCCCCTCGCCCACGTCCGCCGCGAGAGCCGTCCGTCGGGAGTATAGTCGTAGGACGGGCCGAGTCCGTCCGCGTAGACCTTGTTGGTTACGAGTCCCGTCGCCTCGTCGCGCTGCCAGCGCGTCGTGTCGCCGCTTCCCGCGTCTCGCCATGTCGTCAGCGCGGCGAGCTCGCCGAACGCGTCGTAGGCGTAGTCGACGGGATGCGCCGCGCCGCGCACGGAGACGACGCGCCCCTCCGCGTCGTATGCCGTCTCCACCACGTTCGTCAGCGGGCCGGTCGCGGACGTCCGGCGCCCGAGCGCGTCGTAGCCGTAGGCGGTCGCGCCGCCGAGCGCGTCGACCGTCCTCGCGACGTGGCCGTGCGCGTCGTAGGCGGTCTCCGTCCGCCCCGCACGCCCGTCGACGCGCGCGACCTCTCGGCCGAGCGCGTCGTGTTCGTATGCCGTCGCCACGCCGGTCTCGGAGACCGCCGACACAAGAAGCCCCGCGCGACGGACTTCGACCGCCGCGAGCGCCGAGCCGGGCGTCTGCGTCGTCCGCGTCTCCTCGTGCGCATCGCGGTCGACGCGGACTTGCGAGACGGTCGCGTTCCCGCGCGAGTCTATTTCGCGGGTCTCGGAGACGAGGACGCCGCCTGTCGCGTCCGCCGCGCCAAGCCCCGTGAGGCGCTCGAGCGTCGCGGAGACGCGGGTCAGCTCCGGCGATCCGTCTGTGCGCGTCTGCCAGAGCGACGACTCGCGCCACCACTCGCCGTCCAGCAGGACGTACCGCACGTCGTTCGAGACAATGGCGTCCGGCCCGCTCCAGCCGACCTCGCCGTCCAGGTCGAGGTCCTCTGCGGAAAGCGTCCGCCTCCCGCACGAATCGTGGCGGAATAGCGTCGCGCCGAGGAGCGAGCCGTCCGCGTACCGCCGCGAGGCGACGAGCCGCCCGGCGGAGTCCCACTCGTTGCTGACGGCGAGCGCGGCGCCGCGGAAGCCAGCTCGCTCCTCGGCGGCGACGCGGCCGAGCGCGTCGGCGACCGTGCGCCTCCAGCGCGGGGATGACGCGCCCGCAGGTCCGGCGAACTCCGTCGTCGCGAAAGGGCCGTATGCGAACGCGGTCTTCGCCGCGCCGTTTAGGCGCGTCTCCTTCGTGCGCCCGTCGGAGAAGGTGACCGTCTCGTTGGTGACGGCGCAGTCCGTGCCGAACGCCCGGACCTCCGTCAGCGTCTCCGTCCCCGCCGCCGCGTCGGACGCATGGAGGAACCGCGTCTCGACGCCGTCCGCCGCGACGCTCCGCGACATCCTGCCGAAGGCGTCGTATTCGAACGTCTCCGCCGTCGAGAGCCCGCCCGCGGACGTCGTCCGCGAGAGGACGCGCCCCTCGGGGTCGTAGGAGGTCGCCGTCGTCGCGTCGGGGCGGACTCCGCCGCCGGAGCGCGTCGCGGACACGGCGCGGCCGAGCGCGTCGCGGGAATACGCGGTCGCCAGGCCCAGCGCGTCGGTCTCCGACGCGAGGCGGCGTCCGGCGTAGGACTTCTCCGTCCTCGTCCCGTCGGACGAGACTGAGAGCGTCTCCTGTCCGAGCGCGTCGCGCTCCGTCGCCGTCCACGAGACGCGCTCGAAGCCGTCGGGGCCCGTCCCCGTGCAGACGTGGAGCTCGCGGAGGACGACGCGGCGCGAAGAGCGCACCTCGACCGTGACCTCGCGGGTCGTCCGCCCCGGCAGCGCGGAGAAGGCGACTGCGCCGCCGTTCGTCGCGGACGAGCCTGCGGGGTAGCGCGTGGCGACGGTGCGGAAGAAGGGCCCTCCGGGACGCGGCTCGAAGACGCCGGCCGCGCCGCCGGCGCCGGGGGCGTAGTCGCCCGAGCCGTAGGAATACTCGTCGATCGTGCCGTCGGCGTTGACTACGAGCGAGGGACGCCGGCTGCAGGCGCGGCAACCGTCATCCGGCATGTAGTCCGTGTAGGTGCGCACGTTCGCGGCGTTTTCCCACTCGGCCGCGTAGTCCGTCGCGGCGGGGTCCGCGAGGCGCACCTCCTCGACGACGCGGTGTCCCGCCGAGTCGAGCGCGGCGAAGCGCAGGGTCTTCGAGACCGGGACGCCGCCGACGGACACCGCCTCGACGCGCGGCGTCGCGCGGTCGACCGAGCCGTCGTCGTCCGAGACGCCGGCCGGGCCGCCGGGGCGGTGCGGACGGACGCCGAGCGGCGCGTAGGAGAGCGACGTCTCGCGGACGGGCAGGCCCGGCGCGGTCTCGCGGACGAGCGCGCGGCGTCCGTCGGCGTCGTATTCCCATTCTGTCAGCAGCCCCGCCGGCGAGAGGTGCGACGTCCGCCGCCCTAGCGCGTCGTAGGCGTAGGTGTCGCGGCGCGTCTCGCCGCCGCCGGAGGCCGTGCGGCTCAACAGGACCTCGCGCCCGGCGACGGACGCGTATTCATACGCCGTCGTCCGGAGCCAGCCGCCGCGTCCGCCGACGCGCTCGACCACGCGGCGGACGCCGTTCGTGGACGGGGCGGACGACACCTCGCGCACCCACTCGCCGCCGCCGCGCGAGACGCCGTAGACGATGGCGCCGTCCGCCTCGTCGCAGTAGAGCTCCAGCGTCTCGTCGGGCGCGCCCGGCCGGCGCGTCGTCACGCGGTACGCCATGGCGTGGGCGTCGGTGTCGCCGAAGCCGATCTCGTGGACGGCGAACGGCGACGCGCCGTCGCGCACGGCGTAGTTCCCGTCCTCGTCCAGCTCGTCCGCGAGGTCCGCCGCGTGGTAGAGGGAGACGCTGAACGGGAAGGACGTCGGGCTGCTGAAGGCGGCGTAGCACTCGGCGGCGCGGATCCCGACGAAGCGGCGGGCGTCGGCGAAGCGGCGTCCCCCGGCGCCGGCGACGACGGCGTTCACGACGTCCAGCCCGGTCTCCGCGCCGCCGGTCAGCGAAAGGACAGACGAGTCGAGCACCTCGAGGTTGGGGTTGAAGATCACGGACGGCAGCAGGTCGAGGCGCCCCGCGAAGCCGCCGGCGGCCGAGCGGCCGAGCGAGAGCCGCCAGGTCGGCGCGCCCCTCGGCACGTGGCGGGCGGGGTGGAAGGCGGCGCTTCGGACGGACGCGGCGCGGCGGACGGATGCGCTTCGGACGGACGCGGCGCGGAGCGCGGACGGCTCCGCTACGCCGTCGTAGCGGGAGTCCGTCTTCGTCCGTCCGGCATCGGAGGTCTCGCCGACCTCGCCGTCGCCGCAGGCCCCGTCGTCCGGCCAGCGCGGGACGAGGGAGACCGTCACCGCGCTGGTGACGAGGCTGCCGTGATCGCACTTCCCGGAAAGCGTCACGGACGCCGACGGCGGGTATTCGCCGCATTCCTCGCGGGTCGCGGTGAACGTGCCGGAGGCCCTGCCGGACGCCGCGCCGCCGCAGGTCAGCGGAGCGGTCACGGTCTCCGAGAGCGTCGTCTCGCCGTCGCAGCAGCCGTATTCGAAGACCATCCTGCCGGGCGCGCCGACGGCGCACCCGCACGCCGCCGC
>CAVCXQ010000120.1:0-4307 GCA_963606275.1 uncultured Muribaculaceae bacterium
TCTTCGCGAGATCCTTCTGCTGCCTTTCAAGCGACTTGACGACGCCCTCCAAGGACTCCTGACGCTGGCGGTTGGTCGCGAGGTAGCCCTCCTCGATCTTCGCGGACTTCTCGTCGCCCTTGTCGCGGAACTTGCCCACGAGGTCGATGAGCTTCTGCTCGCCCTCCTGGTAGCTCGCGAGTTTCTCCTTGGCCTTCTCGATGTTCTCCTCCAGCCGCTCGAACTCGTCGCCCGTGTCGGTCAAGTCCTCGACGAGCCGCTTGAACTCGCGGTTCGCCTTGTAGTCGTGCTCGCCGCGCATGAAGTCCTCGGTCGCGTTCTTTTTCACGTTCTCGCGGTCGAGGTAGGTCTTCAGCATCCCGCCGAGGGCGCCGATTGCCGCGCCGATGGGCCCCGCGACCATTCCCATGAGCGCCCCCGACGCGGCCGCGCCGCCGTATTCCACCGCGTCACGCGCCGCGCCCGGCTTCATGTTGTTGGCGGCGTAGCCCGCCGCCATGCCCACGGCCATGCCGGTGAACGCCTTGGTCGCGGCCTTGAGCCCCGCGTCCGCGCCGCTCGCTTGCTTCGAGAGGCCGTCGAGCGACCGCGCCGCCGCGTCAGCCCCCGCCGCGACCTTGCGCGTGGACGCGGCGGGCATGGACGCGGACGCGACGCCCGCGAGGCCGTCGAGCGAGCGCTTCGCGCCCGCCGTCTCGATCTGGAGTTCCGCCCTAAGCTTCCTGGCCATCGTCTATCTTCTCGATCTCGCTCAACGGGAAGCAGGTGAAGCGGCCGCGCTCGTCGCGCCACTCCTGGCGCTTGAGGAGGAAGAGCGCGGACGCGGGGACGTCCCAGAGGATCTCGTTGAAGCCCCAGCCGTAGGCCCGCGCCGCCCAGTCGATTGTCGCGGCGATCCAGCCGTCGTCGCCGCCGTTTTTTTTTGCGTCCCCTCCGGGATGACGTCGAAGAGCGCGTCCATCTGCCTCTTCGCGGCGGCGAGGATCTCCTCGACGGCGGTGAGGGGCTGCTCGGCCGCCCACGCCATCGCGAGCTCGACGACGTTCCCACGGAAGACCTCGCGCGGGTCGTGCGTGAGGAGGTAGAGCGAGGGGATGATCTCCAGCGTGTCCTTCGCCTCGACGCCGGTGACGAGCGGCGACTTGATGCGCTCCAAGGCGGCGTAGACGCCGAGCGTCATCGGGTTGATCCGCGCCACGCCGGGCGGGAGGATGGCCGAGACGGCCTTGCGGGGGTTGGATTTGCTCATTTCGGGAAGTTGTTGTAGCGGTGGGCGGAGAGGTTGTAGCGCTTGAGGCCGTTGTAGCTGCCCGCCTCCTCGTGCGAGTCGACGGCGTATTTCGTCGAGTTGTAGGTGACGCAGCCGTTCGTCTCCGTGAGCTTCGTCCCACGGTAGGTGAGCTTCAGGTCGACGCGCGTGTCGTAGACGATCTCGTTGACGACGGCGTTCTTCTGGTCGGGGACGGTCTCGACCTGCGGGGTCGTCGTGATCGTCTCCGACTCGATTGTCGCGCCCGTGACTGTCGTCGAGACGCCGTATTCCTCGGTCGTCGCTGCGGATGGGGTGGTGGCCATGTTGGTTGTTCCTTATTTTGGGTTGAAAAGTGGAAGAGTGGAAAAGTGCGGAGTTGTGAGTGCGGAGTGCGGAGTCAGATCCAAATGACGGTTTCGAAGGAGGCGGTCGCGACGAGGCGCCCGCGCTGCTCGTCCACGCGCTGGTCGATGGAGCGGAAGTTGTAGAGCGCGCCGTCGAGCTCGCGGGCGACGAGACGCGCCGCGTCGAGCGCGGTGATGTGCGATTCGCTCTCGCGGTTCAGCGCGGGGCGCTCGACGCAGCGGATGTCGAGCGACGCCGTGCAGGGGATGAGGTTCTCGGCGCAACCGTTGCGGTCGAGGCGCGGCGTCGTGACGACGATTGCGACCGCGCCCATCTGCTCCAACTGCTCGCGGACGGCGGCGGTCACGTCGAGCGCGTCCTCGCAAATCGCCTTGCAACCGCCCTTGACGAGCTCTTCAACGTTGTTCAAGCGCTCCGCGACCTTCTCCTGGAACTCAAGTATCGTCATGGTTGACTTCCCCCGTTTGGTTGTGGTATCATTTCACTTGTCCCACCGCTGGTCCAGCCGGTTGTTGCCCCGCCGCGTCGCGGGTGTCGAGGCCGGGCTCCCGGCGGTGGCGCGTTTTGTAGAACGTCCTGATCCCGATGCCGTCGCGGTCGACGACGGCGTAGAGGTAGGCGTCGTCGAGCGTTTCGAGCTCGAGGACGTCGCTGTTGCCCTTCCCCTTCAAGACGCGGCTTGGCTTGCGCCACATGATCGGCAGGAACTCGAAGTCGTCCGCCGTGAGCGGGATGTTGCGCCTCTCGCGCTCCGCCGCGCCGATGTGCTTCGAGATGTGGTCGCGGATGATCGCGTGTGAGATCGAGAGGTTCCGGCCGTCGTAGCCCTCGCCGAGGGAGACGCGCCTCTCGCGCCCCGCGACGACGTCCTGGATGAGGTTGCCGCGCCAGACGGCGCGGTCGCCCTTGATGCGCACCTGGTCGCCGAACGAGCGGCGCAGGGCTTCCGCGCAGAGCGAGTCGTCCCGCGTCAGCGGGATCTCGACCTCCAAGTGGCCGTTGAGGTCGAGTTTCGGGGGCTTCTGCTCCTCGATGTTTTCGCCGACGAGGCCGAGCGCGGCGCACTTCGAGCGCGGCACGTCGTCAAGCCCCATGCCCGAGCCCCAGTCGAACGGCGGGAACGGGTTGCCGAACTTCGAGAGCGCGACCCAGACGGGCGAGGTCTTGAGCGCGATCTTCTCGTTCGTCTCGCGGTTGACGCCCGCGTAGCCGACCTTCCGCGCCGCCTCCTTCCAAAGCCGGTCCCAGTCTCGCGGCATCTTCGCGCGGCGGACGCGGACGAGTTCGTAGCCGGGGAACGCCCGGAGCGCCCCCTCGCTCGTCGCGGAGAGGTGGTTCGCGTAGCCCCGCGCCTGTCGGACGTTCTGCTCGATCATGACGTCGAGACGACGCTTGGTGTTGATGTCCTTGATCGTGCCGACATCCTTGGGGTCGCTCGGACGGTCGGCGGGCCTGATGAGGCGGCGGACGTCGCGGCGAATCTCGGAGGCGGACTTGCCCTTTTCCAGCATCTCGCGGACGCTTTGCCGCGCCGCGTAGAGGACGCGCTCGTTCGTGACGCGGGACATGAAGAACGCCCGGTTGCGCAGCCCCGCGTGGATGAGCGACCAGTCTCTCGACGGGATGTCGGCGGCGACGAGAGCCTTTCGGAGGATGAAGTCGGCCGATGTCATTGGAACGCCTCCCCCACCGCGTCCTCTGCGGCCTTGAAGATCTCCGCGTCCGTCGGAAGCACGGTCGCGTCGGCCTTGATCGTCGCCTTGGGGACGAGAAGCCAAAGGAGGTCGCCCGTCTCCGTGTCCTTGATGAATCCGTGGTTGGAGCCCTTCGGCCAGATGAGCGCCGTCTCGCCGGACGCGAGGCCGCTCGCCTCGCTCGGCCAGATGTCCGCCACGGCGGGGTCTATCGGAATCGCGAGCGCCTTCTTCTTGGGGCGGACGGTGCCGCCCTCGTGGTGGAGGGCGACGCCCTCCTTGTCAACCTCGACGACGGCGGAAGCCCCCTCGGCGCGGGATGTCGTCGCGTCGGCCGCGTCGAGCCAGTAGCCGGAGCGCGGGAAGCCGGGCTTGTGGGATGAAGTCCCGTCGCGCCTCCTGAGGTGGCGGCGGACGAGGACGCCCATGCCGCGAGAGGCCGCCTGCGCGAGGACGCGCGGAGACGGGCAGAGCCTTTCGAGGTCGCCCGGCGAGACTTTCAGGATTATCTTCGCGCTGTCCATGGGGGGTTGAAAAGTGGAAAAGTGGAAAAGTTGAGGAGTGCGTCAGTCAAGAAGCCTTTTGTCTGGGTTTGGCTTTCCGCACTCGGGCGCGAGCGCGGCGACGCGGGGCGCGTCGTCGTCGCCGTCCGACTCCGGGACGAAATCGCCGGAGCGCACCTTCTCGAAGAGCGCGAGCGCGGCCTCGTAGGCTTTCGTGCGCGACTCGTTGACGACGATGTCGTGGCGCGTGAGCATCTGCCAGCGGAGGTAGTCCGTGGCGGCGGGGACGAGCGACTCCGGGATCGCGAGCGGGTCTTGCGAGAGCGCGGCGCGTCCGCCGGAGCGGACGCACCCGCGCACGAAGGACGCGGTGGAGGCGACGAGCGACTCCACCGGGTCCTCCACGCCCTCCGACGACGCCCGGAACGCCTCGGCCTCCCGGCGGGAGAGCGAGGCGGTGAGGCCGTCGGCGGTCAGGACTTTCCAGGCCAT
>CAVCXQ010000121.1:0-4302 GCA_963606275.1 uncultured Muribaculaceae bacterium
ATGGTGTGTTAAGAGTTGGGGTTGATGGTTGAGGGTTGATAAATAATCGAATAATTGAATAATTGAATAATCGAATAATTGAATAATTGAATAATTGAATAATTGAATAATCGAATAATTGAATAATCGAATAATTGAATAATCGAATAATTGAATAATTGAATAATCGAATTGTTGAGTTGTCTTTTGTCGAATTGTCCTTTGTCGCCTGGTTGTCTGCCGTCGGCCGCACTGCTGCTTTTCGATCCGCTCTAACTCCCTTTCACTAATTCGCTAATTCACAAATTCGATTATTCGATTATTCGATTATTTCTCCAGATCCCGCCCCGTCAGGTCGCGGTATGCCTTGAGGTAGATCTCGCGGGTCTTGGCGACGACCTCCTCCGGCAGGACGGGGCCTGGCGGCTGGCGGTTGAAGTGGATCGAGTCGAGCCAGTCGCGGACGTATTGCTTGTCGAGCGACGGCGGGTTCGCGCCGACCTTGTAGCTCTCCGCCGGCCAGAAGCGCGAGGAGTCCGGCGTCAGCACCTCGTCCGCCAGGACGAGCGAGCCGTCGCAGTCCCGGCCGAACTCGAACTTGGTGTCGGCGATGATGATGCCGTGCCTGCGGGCGTAGTCGGCGGCCTTCGAGTAGAGGGAGACCGTGGCGTCCCTCAGTTCCTTCGCCGTCGCCTCGCCGACGAGTTTCTTCGTCTGCTCGAAGTCGATGGCCTCGTCGTGGTCGCCGATCGCGGCCTTCGTCGTCGGAGTGAAGAGGACCTCGTCGAGCTTCGAGGCGTTCTCGTAGCCGGCGCGGATCTTTTCGCCGTTGACGGTGCCGGACTTCTGGTACTCCTTCCAGCCCGAGCCGGTGAGGTAGCCGCGGGCGATGCACTCGACCTCGACCATCTTCACCTTCTTGACGAGCATGGAGCGTCCGCGCAGGTCGTCGGCGAACGGCCTGAGCGCCTCCGGGTATTCGCCGACGTCGGCGGTGACGAGGTGGTTCTTCACGCCGAAGAACTCGAGCCAGAAGAGCGATAGCTGGTTGAGGACCTTGCCCTTGTCCGGCACTCCGCACGGGAGAATGACGTCGTAGGCGCTGATGCGGTCGGTTACCACCATGAGAAGCTTGTCGCCGAGGTCGAAGACGTCGCGGACCTTGCCGCTTTTCTTCGGGATCCCGGGCATGTCGCATTCGAGCATCGCGTGGTTGCTGTCGTATTTCATCTGCATTGTCCTCCGTTCATGGCGCGTATTATACCAAATGCAGTCGCTAGACGGCGAAGAACGGGTTGTCGCGGCGTTCGTCGCCGATGGTGGTCGCCGGGCCGTGGCCGGGGATCACGCGGACGTCGTCAGGCAGCGCGGCGAGCCGTGCGAGCGACTTGCGGAGACAGGCCATGTCGCCGCCGGGGAGGTCGGTGCGCCCGGCGGAGCCGGCGAACAGCGTGTCGCCGGAGAGCAGCAGCCGGCCTTCGGGGAAGAAGTAGCAGACTCCGCCCGGCGTGTGGCCTGGCGTCTCGACGACCTGCATCGACGCGAACGCCCCGCCCGGCGCGAACTGCGGCAGCGCGAAGCGTCCGTCGAGCGCGACGAGCTCCTTCGGGCGCGCGACGGCCGGATACGCCGGAGGGCACTGGTTGAACGGATGGTCCACGACCGGGATGTCGGCGGGCCCGGCCAGCGCCGCCAGTCCGGGGAATCTGCCGAGCAGCGCAGGCATCGCCCCTATGTGGTCGAAGTGCGCGTGGGTGAGGAGGATGGCGGCCGGGCGCAGCGACGCGCGTTCCAGCGCCGCGACGATGCGCTCCGCGTCCGCGCCTGGGTCGACGACAAGCGCCTCGCCGCCGGCGGACAGGACGACGCAATTGGCCGAATACGGCCCGACGGGGATGACTTCTGCCTTCATGCCGGCTAGTATACCAAAAACCGTCGCATGGTTTTTGGTATAATCCGCGCCGAATGGACGACTACGAACTTCTTGACTCCGGCGACGGACGCAAGCTCGAGCGCTTCGGGCGCTTCACGCTCGCCCGCCCGTGCTCGCAGGCCCTCTGGCGTCCGTCGCTTGGCGCGGCGGAATGGGCGAAGGCCGACGCCTCGTTCGACCGCGAGGACGGCAACCGCTGGCACGGACGCTCCAACCTGCCGAAGGAATGGGAGGTCACGACCGCCGGGATGCGCTTCCGCCTCGGCGGCACGGACTTCGGGCATCTCGGAATCTTCCCCGAACAGCGCGCGCAGTGGAAGTGGATCCGGGAGAGCGTGGGAACGTGGAACGGGGAGCGGGGAACGGGGATGAGAGTCCTGAACCTGTTCGCCTATTCCGGCGGGAGCACGCTTGCGGCGGCGCTGGGCGGGGCCGAGGTCTGCCATCTCGACGCGTCACGCGGCATGGTGGAGTGGGCGCGCGCGAACGCACGGCTCAACGGGCTCGCCGACAGTCCGATCCGCTGGATCGTCGACGACGCGCACAAGTTCATGCGCCGCGAGGTAAGGCGCGGACGCCGCTACGACGCGGTCGTCCTCGACCCTCCGACGTTCGGACGCGGGGCCGGCGGGGAGATGTACAGGATAGAGCGCGACCTCGGCGAGACGCTATCGCTGGTCAGGGAACTGCTTTCAGACAGCCCGGCGTTCGTCCTGTTCTCGTCGCACACGCCGGGGCTTACGGAGACCGTCGCGGAGAACCTGCTCGGACAGGTCTTCCCGTCCGCCAGGCTGGAGTCCGGCGAGATGCTGCTGGAGGGGCGCGGCCTGCCGTGTCCGAGCGGCATATTCTGCCGCGCCGTGTTCTAGCGGGCGTACGGAATGTTGGAGATCTGCCGCTACTTGGAGAGCGCGGAGACCGCCTCGCAGACGTCATTGCCTGTCGTCTTCAAGACGCGAACGTTGTCGAGCGCGACCTTGCCGATCGGGCGACGCGCGTCACCGCGGACGCTGTAGCGGCATTCCGCCTTCCCGACCTCGCAGTCCTTCATGACCACGTCGTCGATCTCGGACGGCCTGACCTCGTAGGTCGGCAGCTTCGCCCACTGGTAGAGGACGTCCGTGTCGATCGCGAACGCCGCGCGGACAAGGCTGTCGGCGGTGCAGCGCTCCATCATGATGCGCCGCATGAAACCTCCGCGCCGTTCGTTGGTCTTGAGATACATCAGCCTGTAGACTTCCTTGCCGGTGGCGCGGCAGTCGCGCATGTAGACGTTCTCCACGCCGCCGGACATCTCGCTGCCGACGACGAGCAGCCCGTGTCCTTCGACGAGCTCGCAGTCGCGGACGACGACGTTGCGCGTCGGCGTCGCGAGCCGCCAGGCGTCCTGGTTGCGTCCGGCCTTGATGACCACGCCGTCGTCGCCCTGGTCGAAGCGGCAGCGGCGGACGATGACGTTCTGGGTCATCTCGACGTCCACGCCGTCGTTGTTGAGTCCGTGGGCGAAGGAGTCGACGTCCTCCATGAGCACGTTGCGCGAGAGGTAGAGGTGCGTAGTCCAGAACGTCGCCCCGCGGATCTTGAAACCCTTCAGCAGGATGCGGTCGGAGCGGTTGAACTGGATGAGCTGCGGCCTGAAGTCTCCGCCGGCGGCGGTCGCGTCGCGGAGTGCGACGGGCGCGTTCGTGCTCATCCAGTGGTAGAGCCGCGCCGTCATCGCCCAGTGCTCCGGGGAGCGGTTGCGCCAGGTCGACAACGGCTTCCATCCGTCCATGCGCGGGCGGAGCGTTCCGCCGCCGACGATGGCGACGTTGGTGCAGCAGTAGGCGTAGACGAGAGGGGAGAAGTTCATGCACTCCACGCCCTCCCAGGAGGTGTGGACGGCGGGGAGGTAGTCGGCGGGGTTGTCGGAAAACTCGAGCACGGCGCCGTCGGACAGCGACAGGGCGCAGTTGGAGCGAAACCTGACAGGGCCTTTCGAGAGCCACGTCCCCGGCGGCACCACGACGCGACCTCCGCCGGCCGCCGCGCAGGCTGACATCGCGGCGTTGACGTCGTTGGAGTAGGCTGTGATCGGGAAGTCCTGTTCGGGGATTTCGGGGGTTTCGACGGAGACGTCGCCCCACGGGGACGGCTCGACTACCGTCGCGGCGAAGAACGCGGCGGAGAGCATGGATGCGATGGACATGACTGGCCTCCTTGTCCGCCCAGGGGTTCCTTGGGCTTGGTTGAGTGACTAGCGAAAGGCAAAAAAAGAGCCGGCGGCGTCCTACTCTCGCACGGGCGAGTCCCGCACTACCCTCGGCGATGAGGCCCTTGACTTCCGTGTTCGGAATGGGAACGGGTATGACAGCCTCTCCATGGCCACCGGCAAAAAGCCGTTTGGGAAA
>CAVCXQ010000122.1:0-4233 GCA_963606275.1 uncultured Muribaculaceae bacterium
TTCTCCCCGGCCTCGTCAACTGCCACGGGCACACGGCGATGACGCTCGTGCGCGGCGTCGGCAGCGGGTTGCCGCTCCAGCGCTGGCTGGAGGAGGCGATCTTCCCGGTCGAGGCGAAGATGACGGCGGACGACATCCGCGCCGGCGTCCGCTGGGGCGCGATGGAGATGCTCGCCGGCGGCACCACCAAGGTCGTCGATATGTACGACTTCCCGGCGGCCGGCGAGGAGGCGTTCGACGAAGTGGGCATCAAGGCGTCCGTCTCCCGCGTCGGACTCTCCTTCGCGCCGGGACGCCTCGACGAATGCGTCGCCTTCACGCGGGCGCATCCGCGCGCGCACGTCTGCGTCCACTCGGAGTATCTCACCGACGAGCCGTTCTGCCGCGCCCTGGCGGATGCCAACAACGGCGAGCTGCGCCGCCCAGTGCACGTCCACGTCTCGGAGACGGAGCGCGAGCACCGCGAGTGCGTCGGGCGCCACGGGATGACGCCGGTCGCCTACCTCGCGTCGACGGGGCTTCTCGACTGCGGAGGCTTCGCCGCGCACTGCGTCTGGTGCACCGACGACGACTTCCGCGTCATGGCGGAGAAGAACGTCGTCCTCGTGCACAACCCGTCCAGCAACATGAAGCTCGGCTCCGGCTTCGCGCGCGTCCCGCGGGCGATGGAGCTGGGCGTGAAGGTCGCGCTCGGCACCGACGGCTGCGCGTCTAACGACAACCTCGACATGTTCGAGGAGATGCACCTCGCCTCGCTCGTCCACAAGGGCCTCGCGAAGGACCCGACCGTCCTCTCGCCCTGGGACGTGATCGAGATGGCGACGTTCGGCAACTCGCTCTCCGCCGGCGCGGCGGCGGACTTCTGCGTCGTCGACCTCGACCGCCTGCACCTGCGCCCGGCGCTCGACCTGCCCAACCTCGTCGTCCACTCGATGCACGCCTCGGACGTCGTGCAGACCGTGGTCGGCGGACGCCTCGTCTACGACCACGGACGCTTCCCGACCGTCGACGTCGAGGCGGCGAAGGCGGACTTCGACCGGCGCGTCCGCGCGCTCTTCGCCTGAGGCGCGGCGGACGAACCGCATCCTGCCATGAACGAATACGAGATATCCGGAATCGAGATCCTCGCGCGCGGCGTCTGCGTCGTCGACGGGAAAGTCCTCCTGTGCCGTCCGAAGAGCGGCGGCTACACCTACCTCCCCGGCGGACACGTCGAGTTCGGCGAGACGTCGCGCGAGGCCCTTGTCCGCGAGATGGCGGAGGAGACGGGTCAGGCCGCCAAGGCCGGCGAGCTCCTCGGCGTGGTGGAGAGCCAGTTCAAGCAGCACGGCAAGAAGCACTGCGAGATCTCGCTCGTCTACCGAATGAACCTTGTGGTCTGTCCCCACAGCGGCGAACGGGGTCTGTCCCCAGCGCGCCCTGGGGTCTGTCCCCACGACGAACCTCGGGGTCTGTCCCCAACGCCGCCAGTCGTGAAGTCGCAGGAAGAGTGGATTGACTTTGACTGGTTGCCAATCGCAAAACTTGACGAAGCGAACCTTCTCCCGCCTGAAATGAAGAGAATCGTCGCCTCGTCCGTGGGGTCTGTCCCCACCGCTGGGCTGGGGTCTGTCCCCATGTAGCCTGGGGTCTGTCCCCAGGTGTGGAAGAGGCGTAAATGTTTGAATCTGCGATTAGGAAGGAGAAATGCGAACTTTCGACGTGCGAACTATGCCCACGGCGATGTCGCGCCAACCGAACCGAAGCTGGGGACAGACCCCAAGGGTTTGGGGACAGACCCCGTGGGTTTTGCGGGGCTGGGGACAAACCCCGGCTGTTCCGGTGGGGCCCGCACTTCGGCGAGGAGCCGCCGATCACCGGCGAGCGCGGCTCAGGATGCCTCTTCTTCTCCCGCTGCACGATGAAGTGCGTCTACTGCCAGAACTCCCCCTGGAGCTGGCAGGGTGAGGGACGCGACATGACGGTCGACGAGCTGGCGGCGATCATGCGCGACCTCGCCGTGAAGGACAAGGTCGAGAACTGGAACCTCGTCTCTCCGACGCCATACCTTCCGTTCGTCCGCGAGGCGGCGAAACGGCTCGAAGGCGAGGGCGTGAGGCTTCCGTTCGTCTGGAACTCGTCCGGCTACGAGCGCGTGGAGACGCTGGAGGAATACGCGGAGCTCTGCGACTGCGCGCTGTTCGACCTCCGCTACGCGAGCGACGCTACGGCCGTGCGCCATTCGTCCGCGCCCGGCTACGTCGCGGCGGCGAGGGAGGCGGTGCGCTGGGCGTGGGCGCGGACGCCGCGATGCGGGACGCTGCCGCGGCTGGTGGTGCGGGTGCTTGTCCTGCCGGGGCTGGCGGACGAGGCGATCGAAAGCCTGGCGTGGCTGGCGGCGGAGGTTTCGAGCGAGGTGCCGGTCTCGGTCATGGCGCAATACACGCCCGCCTACCTGGCCAAGGGGATTCCGCCGCTAGACCGTCCCGTCTCCCGCGAGGAATACGAGAGCGTCGCCGAGGCGGCGGAGGACTTCGGCTTCGTCAACGGATGGGTCCAGGGGATGGAGGCCAGCGATCCGTCGCTGGCGCTCCTCGGGGAGAACATGCCCGCCGAGCACGGCGCGGTAAAGTGACGGGAGGACAGACGTGAGGCTTTTCGACACGCATTGCCATTTCGACGCGAAAGACCCGGCGGAGACCGCCGCGATCCTGGCGCGGGCCAGGGCGGCCGGCGTCGAGAAACTGCTTGCCGTCGGCGGCAGCCGCGAGATGAACGATGGCGCGGTCTGCGCCGCGCAGTGCGCCGCGCAGGCATCTGGGATGGGGAGCGGGGAACCGGGGGTGACCGTCCTGACCGCGTTCGGCTACGACATGGACGGCGTCGACCTGTCCGATTCAGCGGACTCCGTCGATTCGATTATTCGATCATTCGATTCTTCGATTGTTTCTTCTCCCTCTCCGGCGGCGATCGGCGAGATCGGGCTGGACTACCACTACTACGGGCCGGAGACGCGGGAGCGTCAGATGCGGCTCTTCGCGGCGCAGCTGGAGGAGGCGAGGCGTCGCGGGCTGCCGGTCGTCGTCCACACGCGGGAGGCGGCGGACGACACGCTGGCGCTGCTGAGGGAGATTCCGTCGCGGGGGATAATCCACTGCTTCACTGGGACGGTGGACGAGGCGCGGGCGTATCTCGACCTCGGCTTCTACGTCTCGATCTCCGGCATCGTGACCTTCAAGTCGGCGGACAACGTGCGGGCGGCGGCGCGCTACGTGCCGGACGACCGGGTGCTGGTCGAGACGGATGCGCCGTTCCTGGCGCCGGTGCCGATGCGGGGCAAGCCCAACGAGCCGGGGTACGTCCGCCACACGTGCGAGTTCGTCGCGAAGCTGCGTGGCCTGTCCCCGGATGCGTTCGCCGAGATGACGTTCGCGAACGCCGAAGCGGCGCTGGGCGGTTGAAGCAGAAGCGGGCTTATGGGAACGCGACCGGCCAGGGCCCGCGTTCGCGCCAGCAGGCGCGGACGGCGTCGACAGTCGGCTCGACGTAGATCGGCGTCGCCTGGTGGCGGAACCAGGTGTCCTGGCGCTTCGCCAGCTGGCAGGTGCGCGTCAGAATCTTCTCGCGTCCGTCGCCCTCGCGGTATCCGATCGCCAGCGAGGCCGTCCGCGACCAGGCGGGATGCTCCGCGCGCAGCCGCCGCTTCTCATCCTCCAGTCCGCGCATGAACATTCCGTCCAGCCTGGCGGCGATCCTCTCGCGCACGACGGCGCGGTCGATGCGGATCACTGGATACTCCGGCGGCGGCGACTCCCAGCGGCGGTCGAGTCCGCGCAGCAGCGCGGAGAAGTAAAGGCCCGTCCCTCCGACGACGATCATCGGGACGTCCTCCGGCACTCCCCGCGCCCATTCGGACGCCGCGCGAAGCCATGCGCCGGCCGAGAACTCCTCCGCCGGCGAGACGAGGTCGACGCCGCCCATGTGGAGCTCGGCGCGTTCCTCGGCGGACGGCTTGGCGGTGCCGACGTCCATGCCGCGGTAGACGTTCATGGAGTCGGCGGAGAGCACCCACGCGCCCATCTCGCGAGCGAGCGCGGCGGCGATGGCGCTCTTGCCGCTCGCCGTCGGGCCGGCGAGGAGATACGCCTCCCGCCGCAGGGGGGACAGCACGGAAGCCCCCTTCTTCAGTCCGCCGCCTTGACGGCGGGCGCGAGCGTCTCGAACGCGTCGACGGCGCCGGCGTAGCCGCTCATC
>CAVCXQ010000123.1:0-4229 GCA_963606275.1 uncultured Muribaculaceae bacterium
ATGGCCGCCAACCGCTTCCAGAACGTCCGCGCCGCGCTCTGCGCGACGACGGAGGCCGCGACGCTCGCCCGGCAGCACAACGGCGCGAACGTCCTCTGCCTCGGCGCGGACGCCGTCTCCGGCGACTACGCCGTCGAGATCGCGAAGACGTTTCTTGCGACGCCGGTGGACAACGACGCGCGCCACGTGCGTCGCCGCTGGAAGCTCGAGCGCGCCGAGCGCCTCTCCGACGCCTCCGGCCTCATGCGCGACGATCCGGAGGTCTTCGCGGCGATCGAGGCGCAGACGCGCCAGGAGGACGCGGAGATCAACCTCATCGCGTCCGAGAACACCTCCTCCCGCGCGTGCCGCGAGGCGGCCGGCTCGGTGCTGATGAACAAGTACGCCGAGGGCTATCCGGGCAAGCGCTGGTATTCCGGGTGCCTGCCGGTGGACGCGGCGGAGGAGCTCGCCCGCGCGCGCGCCTGCGCCCTCTTCGGCGCGGAGCACGCGAACGTCCAGCCGCACTGCGGCAGCGCGGCGAACATGGCCGTCTACTTCGCGACGATCAAGCCCGGCGACACGATCATGTCGATGGCCCTCGACCAGGGCGGCCACCTCTCGCACGGCTCGCCCGTCAACTTCTCCGGCAAGATCTACAACATCGTCCCCTACACCGTCGACCGAGAGACGGAGCGCCTCGACTACGACGCGCTGGAGAGGCAGGCCCTCGAGGTCAAGCCGAAGATCCTGCTCACCGGGGCCTCGGCGTATCCGCGCGCGATCGACTTCAAGCGGGTGCGCGAGATCTGCGACAAGGCCGGCTGCATCATGATGGTCGACATGGCGCACATCGCGGGCCTCGTCGCCGGCGGGGCGCACGAGTCGCCCGTGCCCTACGCCGACTTCGTGACGTCGACGACGCACAAGACGCTCGGCGGCCCGCGCGGCGGCCTCGTCCTCTGCAAGGAGAAGTGGGCGAAGGCGCTCGACAGCGCGGTCTTCCCCGGCATGCAGGGCGGACCCTTGGAGAACATCATCGCGGCGAAGGCCGTCGTCTTCCGCGAGTGGATGAGCGACGAGAAGAAGGGCTACGCGCAGCAGGTCGTGAAGAACTGCCAGGTCATGTGCAAGACCGTGCAGGACCGCGGCTACCGCATCGTCTCCGGCGGCACGGACAACCACCTCTTCCTCGTGGACGTCAAGACCTCGAAGGGGATCACCGGCAAGGAGGCCGCCGCCGCGCTCGACGCGGCCGGCATCATCGTCAACAAGAACACGATCCCGTTCGACACGGAGAGCCCGTTCAAGACCTCCGGCATCCGCGTCGGCACGGCGTCCGCCACCACTCGCGGCATGAAGGAGGCGGAGATGATCAAGATCGGCACGTGGATCGCGGACGTCCTCGACGACGTGACGAACGTGCAGGTGCAGGAGCGCGTGAAGCGCGAGGCCGCCGAGCTGGTCGCGAAGTTCCCGGTGCCGTAAACGCATGGCGAAAGTAGCAGTTGTCGGGGTTGTCGGGCGGACGAACGCGGGGAAGTCCACGCTCGTCAACGCGCTCGTCGGCGAGAAGGTCTCGATCGTCTCGCCCGTCGAGCAGACGACGCGCAACACGGTGCGCGGCATCGTCGCGGACGAGCGCGGGCAGCTCGTGCTCCTCGACACGCCGGGGCTCCACAAGGCCGTCGGCGAGCTCGGGCGCATCCTGAACCGCATGGCGCGGCGGAGCGCGGCGGGGACGGACGTCACCTGCGTCGTCTTCGACGCCTCGCAGGAGCCGCAGCTCGAGGACGTCGGCTGGATGCAGCGCGTCGCCCGGGAGCGTCCGGAGAAGGTCGTCTTCGTCCTCAACAAGGCCGACAAGTCCCCGTTCTACGAGACGATGTTCCGGGATGCGTGGCGGGAGGCAGAAGAGAATAATCGAATAATCGAATCGTCGAATAATCGAATTGGCAAAAGTTCCGACGAGAAGCGAAATGAGCAAATCGGGGGAATCGTCGGCAAGGCGCAAGACGATCAAGCCGAAGAAAATGCCGGCGAGAAGCAATTCGATTATTCGATTATTCGCAATTCGATTATTTCTCCAACCTGGGTCAAGTGCATCGCTTCGACGCCCGGCGGCGCGAAGGGGGTCCTCGACGCGCTCTTCGACCTCGCGGAGGAGGGCGAGAAGCTCTTCGACGACGAGATCGTGACGGACTATCCGCGCAAGCTGACGATCGCCGACTCGATCCGCGAGAAGTATCTCGCCAAGCTCCACCAGGAGCTCCCGCACGAGCTCGGCGTCGTCGTGAAGAAGATCCGCGAGACGAGCGAGAAGGGCGCTCCGGCCTGGGAGGTCGACGCGGAGATCCTCGTCAACCGGGCGAGCCAGAAGCCGATCGTGATCGGCAAGGGCGCGGCGACGATCAAGTACGTGCGCAAGTGCGCGGAGCGCGAGCTTTCCGATCTCTTCGGCGTGAAGGTGAAGCTCGAGCTCTGGGTGCGCGTCGAGCCGCACTGGATGAAGAACGAGCGCCTGCTCGCCGAGATGGGGTATCTCGGCGAGTTGGTCTAGGCTGCGAACGGGAGGCTTGCGATGACCGGCAACGGAGAGATCAGGAAGAGGGCGTGGAAGATAGTGTCGGGCAAGTGGTTTCTGCGCCTGGTGCTGGTGGGGCTGGCGATGGGCTCCATGGTCGTCCTCGTCGACTATGTCGTGCTCGCCGCTTTCGAGTCCGCCGAGATCACTCCCCTGGGCGAGTTCGTCAAGCGCTGGGCGTCCGCCCGCGCGCAGGGGCTGAGCTACGCGCTGCCGACGGCGCGCGCGACGTTCTGGATGGTCGCCGGCTTCGTCTTCGAGATGTTCATCTGCTACGTGTTCTCGGCGATCGCCGCGTTCGGCATGGCCGGGCTGATGCTCAAGGCCGAGGCCGACCGGGACGACCGCTGGTTCGCCGGCTCCTTCGGCGGCTTCTCGCGTCCCCTGGAGATGACCGGGCTTCTCCTGCTCGTCAACGTCAAGGCGATGCTGTGGGCGCTGCTGCTGTTTGTGCCTGGGGTCGTCGCGGCGTATCGCTACCGCCAGGCCTGGTTCCTGAAGAACGAGCGTCCCGAGCTCTCGGCGCGGGAGTGCGTCGCCGAGTCCGGCCGGCTCATGAAGGGGCGCAAGTGGCAGGCGTTCTGCCTGGACTGCTCGTTCCTCTGGCGGTTTGTCGCCGTGACGGCGGCGATGGGCGTCCTGCAGCTGGTTGCCGCTCTCCTCGGCAATGGCGTGGCGGCGGCGGTGGTCTCGCTCGCAATGACGTTCGGCGGCTGCTACCTGCTCGTGAAGGTGGCGATGGCGATGGTGGTGGCGCGGGCGGTGTTCTACCGCGAGAGCCTCAGGGAGGAGAAGGCCTGAGCCTGATCCTCGCTCCGCTGCGCGGCGTGACCGTCCGCTGCTTCCGCGAGACGTTCGCCGCCGAGCTTTCCGAGGCCGGCTTCGTCGAGGCCGTGACGCCTTTCGTCTCCGCCATGCCCGGCGTCGATCCGCTCCGCGACAGGGAGCTGAAAGGCGGAGAACGTTCCCCTTTCCGCGTGACGCCGCAGTTCATCGGGAAGGACCCGGCGGCGCTTCGGGAGTGCCTGCTGCGCGCGAGGGACGCCGGCTACGGGACGGCAGACCTCAACTGCGGGTGTCCGTTCCCGATGGTGCGCAACAAGGGGCGCGGCAGCGGGCTGCTGCGGACGCCCGACGTGCTGCGGCGGATGCTTGAGGCGGGCTGCGAGGCGATGGGGCCCGGGGCGTTCTCGGTCAAGGCGCGGCTTGGCGTGGAGCGTCCCGACGAGCTGCTCGCGCTGATGCCGATGCTGAACGAGTTCCCCCTGCGGTTCCTGACGGTGCACGCGAGGACGGCGCGGCAGATGTATTCCGGCGAGTGCGACCGGGAGGCGTTCGCGCGCGTCGCGTCCACCGCGAGGATGCGCGTCGTGCGCAACGGCGACCTGGGGCTGGACGCGGCGGACGGCATGGTCGGCCGCGGGTTCGTCCGGGCGCTGGGCGCGAGGGCGGACTCGCGCGCTCTTCTGCTTCGCTACGCGGAGGCGTCGGCGGAGGAGCTGCACGGCGACGCGCCGCTGCTGGGGAGGGTAAAGGAGCTGGCGTCCTACTGGAAGGACCTGCCGGGGTGGCGGCGGACGTGGGCGGTGCTGAAGCTCTGCCGCTCCGCGCGCGAGCTCCGCTCGCTCCTCGCACCGCACCGCGCCCATTTGAGCGCCAGCACGCC
>CAVCXQ010000124.1:0-4203 GCA_963606275.1 uncultured Muribaculaceae bacterium
CGAACCAGGACTAAGGGTATCAAAAACCCCTGTGCGGCCACTACACCACGGGACAGTCTCGCTTGGGCGGCGAATTATACCATAATTTCACGTCTCCCGCAGGTCAGCCGCTCGACCTCCAGAGATTAAGTTCCAATTTTCTCTGTGCCTCTGTGTCTCTGTGTTAAGATATCAGAACAAAAGGAATGTTTGACTGCCGAATTTAGGATTACCCTTGCGTGTCCGCAAGCCGAGCGAGCCAGCGGGCGACTTTCGCGAACGTCGCCTCGCGGTCGGCCGGCGTCTTGAGGCCGCACTCCCAGATGACGATCACGTTCCAGCCCTGCTCGGCCCACTGCCGCTCGTGCTCCTGGTCGCGGCGGACGTTCCGCCGGAACTTCTCGTTCCAGAACGGACGGTTCGACTTTGGGGCTCCCGCCTGGGCGCACGACTCAACCTGCACGAGCGTGCGTCCGTCCCACCTCCAGCCGTGATGGTGCCAGAAGCAGCCGCGGATCTCGATGAGCGTCTTCAGGCGCGGCAGGACGACGTCGGGATGTCCGACGATCCGCCTGTCGCAGACGCGGAATCGGTAGCCGTGCGCAAAGAGCCACTTGCGCACGACAACCTCCGGCAGCGTGTCCCGCGACCGGATCGCCCGCATGATCTTCGAGCGCACTTCCGGCGAGAACTTGTCCATACTTCCGCCTTCCGGACGCGAATCGCCTACGCCTGGCGGATCGAGGCGTGGTAGCTCTGCAGCGAGCGCACCTCGCCCTTGCCGCCCATCGCCGCCGCGATGCCCTCGGCCGCCGCGCGGACCGCCGCGACCGTCGTCAGATAAGGCACCTTGTACTTGATCGCCGCCTGGCGGATCCGCGAGTCGTCCGCCCGCGCGTCGCGGCGCCCGGACGGCGTGTTGACGACGAGCTTCACGTCGCGGTTCTTGATCGCGTCGAGGACGTCGGGACGTCCCTCGCCGATCTTGGCGATCTTCTCCGCCGCGACGCCGTGCGCGGCGAGCCACGCCGCCGTGCCTTCCGTCGCCGCCACCGCGAAGCCGAGGTCGGAAAGCTTCTTCACCGCCTCCGCCGCCTCGTCCACCTTCTCCGAGAGCGAGACGAGCACCTTGCCGGTCTCCGTCGGGAGCGGCCAGCCGGCCGCCTCCTGCGACTTGAAGTAGGCGAGCCCGAAGGTGTCCGCCAGGCCCAGCACCTCGCCGGTCGAGCGCATCTCCGGTCCCAAGACCGGGTCGACCTCCGGGAACTTGTCGAACGGCAAGACCGCCTCCTTGACGCCGAAGTAGGGCACGACGTGGCGCTCCTGCTCGAGCCCGAGGCCCTTCACCGTCTCGCCGAGCATCAGCTTCGTCGCGATGCCGGCCATCTGGACGCCGCCGACCTTCGAGACGAGCGGCACGGTGCGCGACGCGCGCGGGTTCGCCTCGATCACGAACACCTTGCCCTCCGGCTCCTCCTTCGTGAACTCGATCGCGAACTGCATGTTCATGAGGCCGACGACCTTCAGCTCCTTGGCGATGCGCCGCGTGTAGTCGAGGATCGTCGCCTTGTTCCGCGCCGAGATGCCCTCCGGCGGCAGCACGCACGCCGAGTCGCCGGAGTGGACGCCCGCGTATTCGATGTGCTGCATGATCGCCGGGATGAAGATCTCGTTTCCGTCCGAAAGCGCGTCCGCCTCGCACTCCATCGCGTGGCAGAGGAAGCGGTCGAGGTAGAGCGGACGGTCGGGCGTGACGCCGACGGCCTTCGCGACGTATTCGCGCAGGAGCTGCTCGTCGTAGATGACCTCCATGCCGCGTCCGCCGAGGACGAACGACGGGCGGATGATGAGCGGGTAGCCGAGCTTCGCCGCGCAGCCGAGCGCCTCGTCGATGTTCGACGCCATCATCGACTCCGGCATCGGGATGCCGAGGCGGTCCATGATGGAGTGGAAGAGGTCGCGGTCCTCGGCCTTGTCGATCGAGTCGACGGACGTGCCGAGGATCCGGCAGCCGGCCTCCTCCAGGCCGCGCGCGATGTTGAGCGGCGTCTGGCCGCCGAACTGGACGATCACGCCCATCGGCTTCTCCGCCTCGTAGATCTGCAGCACGTCCTCGACCGTGACCGGCTCGAAGTAGAGCTTGTCGGACGTGTCGTAGTCCGTCGAGACCGTCTCCGGGTTGCAGTTGACGATGATCGTCTCGTAGCCCATCTTGCGCATCGCCATCGCGGCGTGGCAGCAGCAGTAGTCGAACTCGATGCCCTGGCCGATGCGGTTCGGGCCGCCGCCGAGGATCATCACCTTCTTGGGGTTCGTCGACACCGGCGCCTCGCCGAAGGCGGGATGGGCGGTCGCGCAGGAGCGCGACCCTCCCCAGTTGTAAGTCGAATAATAGTAAGCCGCGCCTTCGACGCCGCTGACCGGCACGGCGAACCACTTCTCGACGCAGCCGATGCCCTTGCGCTGCGCCCGGATGTCCTTCTCCGGCACACCGAGGAGCTGCGCGAGATACTTGTCGCTGAAGCCGTCCTTCTTCGCCTGCACGAGCTGGTCGTCCGGCAGGAAGCCGCCCTTGTGGCGGAGGATCTCCTCCTCCTCCTCGACGAGCTCGCGCATCTGGCGGACGAAATACGCCTTCACGCCGGTGCGCGCGAAGATCTGCTCGTCCGTCGCGCCCTTGCGCAGCGCCTCGTACATCTGGAAGTGCCGCTCGGAGTTCGGCACGGAGAGGAGCTTCAGGAGCTCGTCGAGGCTCTTCTCGTGGAAGTCCTTCGCGAAGCCGAGCCCGGCGCGGCCGCGCTCGAGCGCCCGGATCGCCTTCTGGAACGTCTCCTTGTAGGTCTTGCCGATGGACATCACCTCGCCGACGGCCTTCATCTGCGTACCGAGGCGGTCCTCGACGCCGCGGAACTTCTCGAACGCCCAGCGCGCGAACTTCAGGACGACGTAGTCGCCGTCCGGCGTATACTTCTCAAGCGTCCCGTCGCGCCAGTAGGGCATTTCGTCGAGCGTCATGCCGGAGGCGAGCTTGGCGGACACGAGGGCGATCGGGAAGCCGGTCGCCTTGGAGGCGAGGGCGGACGAGCGGCTCGTGCGCGGGTTGATCTCGATGATGACGACGCGGCCGGTCTTCGGGTCGTGCGCCCACTGGACGTTGCAGCCGCCGATGACGCCAATCGCCTCGACGATGCGGAAGGCGTCTTTTTTCAGCCGCTCCTCCAGCTCCTTGGAGATCGTCAGGAACGGCGCGGCGCAGAAGCTGTCGCCCGTGTGGACGCCGACCGCGTCGATGTTCTCGATGAAGCAGACGGCGATCATCTGGTTCTTCGCGTCGCGGACGACCTCGACCTCCAGCTCCTCCCAGTTGAGGATCGACTCCTCGATGAGGCACTGGTGCGTGAGCGAGGCGTCAAGACCGCGCGCGCAGATCGTCCGCAGTTCCTCGACGTTGTAGCAAAAGCCGCCGCCGGAGCCGCCCATCGTGTAGGCGGGGCGGACGACGACCGGGTAGCCGATCTCGCGATCCACGAGCGCGACGGCCTCCTCGACCGAGTGGACGATCCCGGAGCGCGGCGTCTCGATGCCGAGCGACTGCATCGTCGCCTTGAACACCTCGCGGTCCTCGCCGCGCTCGATCGCGTCCAGGTTGACGCCGATCACCTTCACGCCGTACTTGTCGAGGACGCCCTTCTTCGCGAGCTCCATCGAGAGGTTGAGCCCGGTCTGTCCGCCGAGGTTCGGCAGGATCGCGTCCGGGCGCTCCTTCGCGATGATCTGCTCGAGGCGGGCCTCGTTGAGCGGCTCGATGTAGGTCGCGTCGGCCATCACCGGGTCGGTCATGATCGTCGCCGGGTTGGAGTTCACCAGCACGACCTGGTAGCCGCAGGCGCGCAGGGCCTTGCAGGCCTGGGTGCCGGAGTAGTCGAATTCGCAGGCCTGGCCGATCACGATCGGGCCGGAGCCGATGATCAGGACCTTCTTGATGTCGTCGCGTGTCATTGCAATCTTCCTTGTTGAAGCGCTAGAAGTCCAGGTTGCGCACGTTGAGCGCGTTGTCCTCGATGAACTTGCGGCGCGGCTCGACCTCGTCGCCCATGAGGAGCGTGAACATCTGGTCGGCCTTCACCGCGTCCTCGAGCTTCACGCGCAGCATGTGCCGCTTCTCCGGATTCATCGTCGTGTCGTAGAGCTCGTCCGCGTCCATCTCGCCGAGGCCCTTGAAGC
>CAVCXQ010000125.1:0-4188 GCA_963606275.1 uncultured Muribaculaceae bacterium
TTCGCGCGAAAGCTTTCGTCGGCGAGTCCGACATGGCCGCCGCCGCGCAATCTGGGCGGCAGGGCGGCGGAAGAATATGGTATACTGCGCACATGAGAACGAACACGTCATCATCGGGGCGGCCCGGCGCAGCCGCAGGGCGGGCGGCATGACGCTCCCGCAGAGAGTCGCGCTGATCGTCAAGCGCGGGCTGGCGCTGCTCCATCCGTGCGTATACGGCGAGCTGGCGCAGAGGGACACGCTCGCGCAGGTCACCGCCGAGCTGGAGAAGGAGGTCGCGCTCCTCTGCCCGGGGCGCGACGCGAAGGAGATCGTCGCCGCGTTCGCCGCGAGGCTGCCGGAGGTGAAGAGGCTCGTCGCCGGCGACGTCCAGGCCGCCTACGAGGGAGACCCCGCCGCCACCAGTCCCATGGAGGTCGTGATGGCCTACCCGGGGCTCTACGCCGTCACCATCCACCGCCTCGCCCACGAGCTCTACCGGCTCAAGGTCCCCATCATCCCCCGCGTGATGTCCGAGCTCGCCCACTCCAGGACCGGCATCGACATCCACCCCGGCGCGTCGATCGGCGAGCGGTTCTTCATCGACCACGGCACCGGCGTCGTCATCGGCGAGACCTGCGTGATCGGCAACAACGTCAAGCTCTACCAGGGCGTCACCCTCGGCGCGCTCTCCTTCGACAAGGACCCGGAGACCGGAGCCCTCGTCAAGGGCGTCAAGCGCCATCCGAACGTCGAGGACAACGTCGTCGTCTACGCCGGGGCCACCATCCTCGGCGGCGAGACGACGATCGGCCACGACTCCGAGATCGGCGGCAGCGTCTGGATCATCTCGTCCGTGCCGCCTCACTCGCGCGTCTACAACCG
The DNA here is from genome assembly GCA_963606275.1 of uncultured Muribaculaceae bacterium. Lineage (GTDB taxonomy): Bacteria > Verrucomicrobiota > Kiritimatiellia > RFP12 > UBA1067 > UBA1067. The sequence goes on from CAVCXQ010000125.1 coordinate 865, forward strand.
CCCGCCGGCCCCGACCATCCGGGGGATGCGCAAGCCGCAATGAGCTTCCTCGGACAGGCCGTCGAAAACCTCGCCGCCAAGGCCCGGCGGGACCCGAGCGGCGCGAAGTCGCTCGCCCACGTCTGCGCCGTCGTGCCCACCGCGCAGGCCGGCCGCCGCCTCCGCTTCGCGCTCGCCGAGCGCCTCGGCGCGCTCGTCCCGCCCTGCGTGAAGACGCCGCTCGCCCTTCTCCTCGACGCCGACGACGCGACGCTCGCCGGGCGCACCGACGAGATCGCCGCGTTCGCCGAGGCCATCGGGCAGGCCCCCGGACGCGACCGCATGACGACGCTGGAGGAGGCGCGGCGCCTCGCCGACGTCCGCGCCATCCTGCTGCCGAAGGCCCTCACGTTCGCCGACGTCGCCGCCGCCGTCGCCGACGACTTCCCGGAGGAGGCGGAGCGCTGGCGCTCGCTCGCCGAAGTCGAGCAGCGGTTCCTGTCCGCCCTCGAAAGGCGCGGCAGACGCGACCGCATCGCCGCCGCCAGGGAGGCCTCCGCCCTTCCGCTCTCCGCCAGGCCGGGCTTCGAGGACGTCGAGGAGGTCGTCCGCCTCGACGAGCTCTCCGCCGACGCGCTCGCCGCCGACAGGCGTCCGCGCCTCTCGCAGACGACGCCGTGCGCCACGCCGGCGGACGAGGCGGCGCGCGTCGCCGACTTCTTCGCGAATGTCGGCCCAGACGAGGAGTGGCCCGCCCTCTGCGTCGCCGACCCCGCGCTCTTCCCGGAGATCGAGACCGCCTTCAAGGCGCACGGGCTGTCGGTCCACAACCCCGCCCAGACGCCCCTCGCCTCGTCCTCGCTCGGACGCCTCGTGCGCCAGCTCGTCGAGCTGAAGCGGACGCAGTCCTACTCCGTGTTCTCCGCCTTCGTCCGGAGCGGCGACGCCAGGCGCTGGATCCGCGACGAGCTGAAGATACCAGACGAGGAGATCACCCACGCGCTCGTCGACCTCGACAACCGCCAGGCCGAGTTCCTCCCGGAGAAGATCGACGACATCGCGCCCAAGACCAAGGGACGCATCCGCGCCATCTTCGAGCTCGTCCAGTCGCGCCTGCGCAAGCAGGGGCTCCGCTCGCTGCTCGGCTCGCTCTTCCGATCCCGGACGCTCGACGGCGCGGAGCCGGGCGACCGCGAGTTCGCCGCCGCCGCCGAGGCCGTCAGCGCGCTTATCTCGGAGTGCGGCGACGACCACGACCTGCTCGCGCTCCGCCTAGACGAGGCCACCTATTCGCTGGAGCCGGACGCCGGCGACGAAATCGTCACCGACGGATGGCTGGAGCTGCCGTTCGTCGACGCCGACGAGCTCGTCGTCGCCGGCTTCCAGGAGGGTTGCGTCCCGGAATCCGTCGTCGGCCACCCCTTCCTGCCGGACTCCCTTCGCCGCCGCCTGGGACTGGCGGACAACGCGGCGAAGGAGCGGCGCGACCGCGCCATCCTCGCCATTGCCGTCGGCGACCGCCGGCCGGACGCCGTGCGCTTCCTCTTCCACTCCGCCGACGCCCAGGGCGACGTGGTCAAGCCGTCGCGCCTGCTCTTCGAGACCGACGACGACGCCGACCTCGTGAGGCGGGTGCGGACGCTCTACGGCGAGCGCGCCGGCACTCCGGACGGGCCGGCCGCCGACCTGCCGGCCGGGTGGAAGCTCCGCCTCCCCGTCCCGCCGCCCTTCCGCGCCCTCGAGCGCATCTCGCCCACACGCCTCGACTCCTACCTCCGCTGCCCGTTCACCTACTACCTCCGCGACAAGTCCGTCCTCGGCGACAAGCGCCTCGACGACCGCGCCGAGGAGCTCCAGAGCTGGGAATACGGCAACCTCGCCCACGAGGCGCTGGAGGCGTTCGGACGCTCCGCGCTCAGGGACTCCACGGACGCCGACGCCATCGCGGGGTTTCTGGAAGAGCGCGTCGACGCCCAGCTCGCCGAGCGCTTCGGCGCGTCCGTCCCGGCGATCGTCTGGATGCAGGGCGAGTCCGTCAAGCGCCGCCTGCGGCACTTCGCGTCCGTCCAGTCCGCCCACCGCGCCGAGGGCTGGCGCATCGTCGACGTCGAGCGCAAGCTCGAGCTCTCATACTCGTTCGCGCGCGCGGACGGCACGACCGGCACGACGCGCCTGCACGGCAAGTGCGACCGCATCGACCGCAACGAGCGGACCGGCAGGTGGCGCGTCATCGACTACAAGACGTGGGATTCGGCGGACAAGGTGCAGAGCTTCAGGAGGAGGAAGGACGGCACGCTGGAGTGGACGAGCCTGCAGCTGGCGATCTACTGCGCGATGCTGGACGCCGACTCGCGCGGCGAGTTCGCCGAGGCGACGCGGGACATGACCGAGGCCTGCTACTGCGTGCTGGGCAAGACGGCGGACGACGTGCTGTTCGGCGAGCCGTTCGACGGCGGGCTGCTGCCGGAGGCGGAGAAGGTCGTCCGCGAGCTCCTGCCGCGCATCGAGCGCGGGATCTTCTGGCCGCCGGCCAAGTCGCGCGAGTGGCGCTTCGACTTCGGGGACTGGCTTTCGCCGAGTCCAGAGGACACGGTCGACGAAGCCTGGATCGCCGACCAGCTCTCCCGCGCCTGACGGCCTTGCCGGGCGCGGTCGCGTCACCCCCGCGCCACGACCTGGTTCCTCAATCCGTCGATCCACTCGTCGATCGCCGCGATCTCGCGCGGGATGTCGATCGACTGCGGACAGTGCGGCGAGCAGCGTCCGCACCCCGTGCAGTGGTCGGCGCGGCGAAGTTCCTCCGGCGCCGCCTTCGCGTAGTTCTTCAGAGTCTCCTTCGCGGACGGCGCCGTCTTCGCCGCGAGCGCCGAGTTCCGGAACGGCAGAAGCGCGAGGATGTCGAGGCATTCCTCCTCGATCGCGTTCTCGGCGAGGTCGATGGCCGTGTCGCCGTCGATGACCGCGCGGGCGCTGGCGTTCTACCAGAAGAGGCTCGGCGTACAGCACGCGTTCCAGGTCGTGATGAACCTGCCCTACGAAGACGTCGACTGCTTCGCGCAGAACGAGCCGACGGCCGTGTCCGCCCAGACGTTCCTGAGCCAATTGCCGTATGAATTCCTTCGCGCAACAACGCGTCTCATTCCCGCTAAGTCCGCCTCGCGGCCGCCTTCCGCAAGAGGTCGCAGAGCCAGTTGGGCAGATCGATTCCGTGCGCGAGCATCTCGGAGACGTAGGACTTGAAGTCGAACGGCAGCCGGCGAATCGTCACGCGCCCCAAGTCCGGGTCGTAAATCGCGTAGGTCGAGCAGAGGTCGTTGCGCGGATACCCCACCGAGCCGACGTTCA
>CAVCXQ010000126.1:0-4173 GCA_963606275.1 uncultured Muribaculaceae bacterium
TCCAGACGAACACGGTGCGCGAGCGCCGCACCTCCCTCGCCGAGCGCCTGTCGCGTTAGCGCCATGCGCCGCGGCGGCGTTGGCGAATATGGTATAATTCGCCGAAACGGAACAAACGAAACGGAGGAGCAAGATGGCGCTGAACATCGTGACCAGAATCGACAACCGCGTTCCCGTGCGGAACGTCCTGATGTCCGTCTCGGACAAGACCGGGCTGGACGAATTCGTGCCCGCGCTCGTCAGGGCCTGCCCCGGCGTGCGCATCCTCTCCACCGGCGGCACCTACGCGAAGGTGAAGGAGATCCTCGGCGACGCGGCCGACGGGACGCTCGTCGCCGTCTCGGACTACACCGGCCAGCCGGAGATGCAGGGCGGCCTCGTCAAGACGCTCGACTTCAAGATCTACCTCGGCCTCCTCTCCGAGACCTACAACGACGCGCACCAGGCCGACCTGAAGCGTCTCGGCGCCCAGCCGATCGACATGGCCGTCGTCAACCTCTATCCGTTCCGCGAGACCGTCGCGAAGGAAGGCGTGACGCCGGAGATGGGTCGCACCAACATCGACATCGGCGGGCCTTGCATGGTCCGCGCCTCGGCGAAGAACTACCTGCGCGTGGCGTCCGTCACCGACCCCCTCGACTACCCCTCGGTCGCCGAGGAGCTCGCGTCTCACGGCGGCACGGTCGGACTCGACACGCGCTTCCGCCTGATGAAGAAGGCGTTCGCGCACACCGCCGAATACGACGCCGCGATCTCGCGCTTCTTCTCGACGCGCACCTGGGAGGAGGTCGAGCGGACCTACGAGGCGCAATGACCACGCCGTCCGTCCTCGACCGCCTCGTCTCGCTCGTCCGCGAGACCAGCTCCTCGCTGCCCGACGACGTGCTCGCGGCGCTGCGCCGCGCCAAGCGCCGCGAGGAACGCGGCAGCTCGGCGTCCGTCGTCCTCCAGACGATCCTCGACAACTGCGCCCTCGCGAAGGAAAGGGGCGTCCCGCTCTGCCAGGACACCGGCACGCTGACCTTCTTCGTCGACGAACGCCTGCGCCGCCGCGTGACGCCGGGGCTTCTGAAGAAGGCCGTCGCCCGCGCGACGGAGCTCGGCTGCCTGCGCAAGAACACGATCGACGCCGTGTCCGGCAGGAGCTACGACGACAACTGCGCGGACGGAGCCCCGGTCGTCCACTACGTAGGCAGGGAACGGAGAATGGGGAACGGGGAACGGGGAACCGTCACGCTCGTCATGAAGGGCGGCGGCTCGGAGAACATGTCGCGGCAGTATTCGCTGCCGGACGCCGCGCTCGGCGCGGGACGCGACCTCGAAGGCGTGCGGCGGTGCGTCCTCGACGCCGTGCAGAAGATCCAGGGCTACGGATGCGCCCCCGGCATCCTCGGCGTCTGCATCGGCGGCGACCGCGCCACCGGCTTCGAGGTCGCCAAGGAGCAGCTGCTCCGTCCGCTGGACGAGGAGCGGGGAACGGGGAACGGGGAATGGGGAATGGGGAACGGGGAACTGGAAAGGCTGGAGAGTCGGCTGCTGAATGAGGCGAACGAGCTGGGCATCGGTCCGATGGGGCTGGGCGGGAGAACGACGCTTCTCGGCGTGAAGGTCGCTGCGCGGACGCGCGTGCCGGCGTCGTTCTTCGTGACCGTCGCCTACATGTGCTGGGCGTGCCGGCGGAGGACTGTCATCCTATGAAGACCTTGACATATCCGTTTTCCGAAAAGGCCGTCCGCGCGCTGAAGGCCGGCGACGCGGTGTCGATCTCCGGACGAGTCTACACCGGGCGCGACAAGCTACACAAGTTCTTCGCGGACGGCGGGACTCTGCCAGTCGACTTCCGCGACGGCGCGCTCTACCACTGCGGGCCCGTGTGCGTTGAGAAGTGGAAAAGTGGGGAAGTGGAGAAGAGGAGAAGTGGGGAAGTGGAGAAGTGGAGCGTGGTGGCGGCCGGTCCGACGACGAGCGTTAGGGAGAATCCGTACGAGCCGGCGTTCATCGCGGCGACTGGCGTCAGGATCGTCATCGGCAAGGGCGGAATGGACGCGGCGACGCTCGCGGCGATGAAGGAGCACGGCTGCGTCTACGTCCAGGCCGTCGGCGGCGCCGGCGCGCTCTACGCGGCGGCGGTGAAGAAGGTCGCCGGCGTGTCGATGCTCGACGAGTTCGGCGCGGCGGAGGCCGTATGGCACTTCGACGTCGAGGGCTTCCGCGGCGTGGTGGCGATGGATGCGCACGGACGCTCGCTCTTCGACGACGTCGGACAGGCTTCGGCGGAGGTGCTCTCGTCGCTCTCGGCGCGCTGACGCCGCAATAGACCAACGCAAACGGCTCCATGCGCCGGCGGTTGAACTGGTCGCCGAACCCATTGCACGCCGTCCGCCAGCGGACGGCGTTTTGTGGTATACTACGCTGAAAATGGCACGAGAAAGGAAACGCGATCATGGCGTGGTTTGAACCGAAGACCGAGAAGGCGGCGATTCCGCCCGCGAAGGCGTTGTGGGCGATCTGCCCGAAGTGCAAGAGCCACTTCGAGAAGTCCGCCTGGAAGGCGAACGGCTCGATTTGCCCGAAGTGCAACTACCACGGGCGGCTCGCCGTCCGCGAGCGCATCGCGCAGGTCGCGGACAAGGGCACGTTCAAGGAGCTGTTCCGCGCCGTGTCCTACTCCGACCACCTGGAGTTCCACGACGCGACGGGCCCCTACAAGGCGAAGGTCGAGGCGACGATCAGGAAGTCGGGCGAGACCGAGGCGATCGTCGTCGGCACGTGCGAGGTCGGCGGACATCCCGCGATGCTCGGCGTGATGGACTTCGGCTTCATGGGCGGCAGCCTCGGCACGGGGACGGGCGAGCGCATCGCGAGGGCCTGCGAGCAGGCGATCGCCGAGCGGCGTCCGCTGATCCTCTTCTCGGCGTCCGGCGGGGCGCGGATGCACGAGGGCATCCTCTCGCTGCTGCAGATGGCGAAGACGTCCGCCGCGATCGCGCGCCTGAAGGAGGCGGGGCTGCCTTACATCTCGGTCTTGACCGACCCGACGACGGGCGGGGTGTCGGCGAGCTTCGCGATGCTCGGCGACGTGAACGTGACGGAGCCGAAGGCGCTGATCGGCTTCGCCGGGCGGCGCGTGATCGAGAACACGATCCACCAGAAGCTGCCGGACGACTTCCAGTCGGCGGAATACCTGGAGGCGCACGGCTTCATCGACAAGATCGTCGAGCGCAAGGACCTCAAGAGGTTCCTCGCCAAGATGCTCGCCTACTTCGGGTTCTGAAGACAGGGAGAGCGACGAAGCGCGGCAGATGAGGGGGAAGATGACGAGAAAGGCGTTTGGCGGCGGAGTTCCGACATGGGCATGCTTGACACGATAAGAGCGAAACGCGACGAGGTTTACGCCATCGCGAAGAGGCACAAGGCCGAGAAGCTTTGGGTCTTCGGCTCGTGCGCCCGTGGCGAGGAAACTCCCGAAAGCGACATCGACTTCCTCGTGAAGTTCAGTCCCGATGCCTCTTGGCGCGAGGATGACGCGCTTGCCGAAAAGTGTCGTGCCCTGTTCGGCCGCAACGTGGACGTGGTGCGGAACACGACGCTTCGCAAGAATCCGCGTTTCGCCTGGCGTGTCTGCCCGGAGGCTGTTGTGTTATGAACGGCGCGGCTTATCGCGATGAGGCGCGTGTCGAGCACATGCACCTTGCATTGGCTCGCCTCGCCGAGGTGTTCGCTCGCGTAACCCGCGACACGTTTGTTGAAGGAAACGACGCCGCCGAGACCATCCTCTACAACTTGACCATACTCGGCGAGGCGGCGAACAACGTCTCGCGCGAATATTGCGCCGCGCATCCTGAAGTTGACTTCAAGGACATGGCGGGGCTGCGTCATCGGCTGATTCACGACTACGCCAACATCGACATGGACAGGATCTGGTTCATTCTCATGACCGATGTTCCCCTTTGGAGGACAGCCGTCGACGCGCTTTACGCGACGATACCCCCGCCTCCGACGGAATTGCCGCCGAATGTCGGCGAGTTCGACTAATCGACATAAGACCATCGACAGAAGATAGGAAATCCATGAGCAACAAGACAATGACGGCATTTGACCGGGTGAAGCTGGCGCGCGACCCGAAGCGTCCGCACCTGAAGGACTTCGTGCGCGAGATCTGCGACGACTTCG
>CAVCXQ010000127.1:0-4163 GCA_963606275.1 uncultured Muribaculaceae bacterium
GAATGGGGAACGGGGAATGGGGAATGGGGGATGGGGGATGAGGGATGGGGGATGAGGGAAAGCCTGATCGTCTCGGCGAAGGCTGCGACGGCATCGTCGAAGTCGAGGTCGCCGGCGGGCTTGAGGAGCTTGCCCGTGGGTCCGAGGTCGAGCGCGACCTTCGCCGCGCCGGACGCACGGGCGTTCGCGACCGCCGCCGGGATTATGTCCGCAAGCGCGTGCTTTCCGTGATACTTGAGGCGGTTCGCGCCGAAGGTGTTGGTCAGGACGACCTCCGAGCCGGCCTCGACGTAGGCGCGGTGGATGGCGACGATGGCCTCCGGACGCTCCAGGTTCCAGTCGCACGGGTCCTTGCCGGGCGGCAGGCCGGCGGCCTGCGCCATTGTCCCGAATCCGCCGTCGAGGAAGATCCCGGCCGCTCCGCCGTTCTCGATGTCGCTCGTCATGTCCTGGCGCTCACGTCGTGTAGTCGGCGTTGATGTGCACGTAGTCGAGCGAGAGGTCGCAGGTGTAGACCGAGCTTGTCCCGCCGCCGAGGTGCAGGTCGACGACGACCTCGAAGGCGTCCTTCTCCAGGACCTTCGCCAGCTTCGCGAGCTGCTTCTCGTCGGCGACCTCGCCGCGCCTGAACGCCCAGACGCCGTCGTAGAAGACCTCCGCCTTCATGTCCTCGACCGCCGCGCCGGAGTAGCCGACGGCCGCCAGGACGCGCCCCCAGTTCGGGTCGCGCCCGAACCAGCTGGTCTTGGCGAGCGGGGACTTCGCGACGGCGCGGGCGGCGCGCGCGGCGTCGCTCTCGCTTTTCGCGCCCCTGACGGTCACGGTCACGAACTTCGTCGCGCCCTCGCCGTCCGCCGCCATCTGCCGCGTCAGCGAGACGCACACAGCCTCCAGAGCCTCGCGGAAGGCGTCGAAGTCGGCTCCGCCGCGCGTCACCTCGGCGTTGCCGGCGGCGCCGGACGCGAGCAGAAAGACCGAGTCGTTCGTGGACTCGTCGCCGTCGACGACGAGGCGGTTGAAGCTCTTGGCGATCGCGAGCCTGAGGGCGCGGCGGAGCATCGCCGGCGAGACGGCGGCGTCCGTCGTCAGGAAGCCGAGCATCGTCGCCATGTTCGGCTCGATCATGCCGGAGCCCTTCGCCATGCCGCCGACGGTCACCTTGCGTCCGCCGACCGTCGCGGTCGCGCACGCCTCCTTCGGACGGGTGTCCGTGGTCATGACGGCCTTCTCCGCCGCGAGGCCGTGCGCGGCGGTGCGTCCGAGCGCGGCGGCGGCCTTCTTCATGCCGGCGAGAAGCCTGTCCATCGGGAGCGGACGCCCGATGACGCCGGTCGAGGCGACGAGGACGTGCTTCGGGTCGATCCCGAGTTCGCCGGCCGTCGCGAGCGCGGAGAGCTCGGCGTCCCTGAGGCCCTGGGCGCCGGTGCAGGCGTTGGCGCATCCGGAGTTGGCGAGGATCGCCTGGACGCGTCCGCCTTTCACGACCTCGCGGTCGTAGACGACGGGGGCGGCGGCGACCCTGTTGGTGGTGAACACGGCCGCGGCGGCGCACGGGGCGTCCGCGACGACGAGCGCGACGTCGTTGCGCCCCCGGTACTTGATCTCCGCCGCGACGCCGGCCGCGCGGAACCCCTTCGCGGCGCAGACGCCGCCCTTGGCCATCCTGACGTTTGCCATCTGGAACCTCCTCTTCCTGAAATTGGCCGCCGCGCCGCGTCAGCGGCGCAGCCTCACCCTGGCGACGATGCGGGACGCGCCGAGGTTCTTGAGCCCGAGCGCGAGCAGGCACTTGCCGACGAGATGCCGCGACTCCGCCTTGACCTCGACGACCTCGATGCCCTCCTTCTCGCAGAGGGCGCGGAAGTCCTTGAGCGTGATGCAGTGGATGTTCGGCGTGTCGTACCACTGGAACGGCAGCTGCTTCGAGACCGGGAGTCGCCCGGTGAGGCCGAGCGTCAGGCGGATGCGGTAGGCCGCGAAGTTCGGGAAGGTGACGATCGCCTCGTCGGCGATGCGCAGGGCCTCGTGGAGAAGCCCGCGCGGGTTCTTCACCTCCTGGAGCGTGTCCGAGACGACGGCCGTGTCGTAGTGCGCGTCGGGCACGAGCGCGACGCCCTCCTCGTCCACGTCCTCCCAGAGGACGTCGTGTCCGTCGGCGATGGCCTCCTCGAACTGGTCGACGTCGATCTCGACGCCGTCGCCATGGACGCCCCTGCGGTCGCGGAGGACGTCGAGGAGGGTGCCGTCGCCGCAGCCGATGTCGATGACGCGCGAGCCCTCGCGCACCATGCGCACGACGTTCGCGTAGCGACGCGCCTGCCAGTTCATCACCTTGACCGGCCGCCCGGTAAGGAAGCCTCCGACGACCTTCGAGAGGTGCTCGATGTCGGTGAGGAACGAGTCGTGGCCGGTGCCGCTCTCGAGGTGGCAGTAGGAGACGGGCTTGCCCGCCTTCAGGAGCGAGTGGACGATCTCCTTCGACTGCCAGTCGGGGAAGAGGATGTCGTTCTCGTAGGAGCAGACGAGGGTGCGCGCCTTGACGCGGGCGAACGCGGCGTCGAGCGAGCCGTAGCGGACGGCGGGGTCGGCGAGGTCCATCGAGCGCGTGATGTGCAGGTAGGAGTTCGCGTCGAAGCGGCGCACGAACTTCATGGCCTGGTAGTCGAGGTAGCTCTCGATCTGGAAGTAGGTCTTGAAGAGGCGCTCTCGCTCGGCGCGGTCCTCCGCCGGGGCCTCGACGAAGTTCTTCTGGAGGTCGCGGTGGAACTTGTGCTGGAGGAGCTCGCGCGAAAGGTAGGTGATGTGGGCGAGCTGGCGCGCGGCGGCGAGGCCGGCCTTCGGTCCCTTGCCGTCGCCGTCGAGGTAGTAGTTGCCGTCCTTCCAGTTCGGGTCGTCGGTGATCGAGTTGCGGCTCATCACGCTGAAGGCGATCGCCTGCGTGTTGAGGTTCGCCGAGGTCGCGATCAGGCACGCCTGGTCCATGTCGTCCGGGTAGCGCGTCATCCAGTTGACGACCTGGAGCCCGCCGTAGCTGCCGCCGATGAGCGCCTTGAGGTGGGTGACGCCGAGCTCCTTGAGGAGCATCCGGAAGACGTCCACGGCGTCGTCGAACGAATACTGGGGGAAGTCGGCGCCGTAGGGCCTGCCGGTGTCGGGGTTGGTCGACATCGGCCCGGTGGTGCCGGCGCAGCCGCCGAGGACGTTCGCGCAGATGACGTGGTAGCGGTCGGTGTCGATCGCGCGGCCGGGGCCGACCATGCCCTCCCACCAGCCGCTCGGCTTGTCCTCGCCCGGCTTCACGCCGGCGACGTGCGCGTCGCCCGTGAGGGCGTGGCAGATGTAGATCACGTTGTCCGACGCGGCGGGGACGCCGCATTCCTCGTAGGCGACCTCGATTTCCTTCAGGACGCCGCCGGTCGAGAGGCGAAGCCCCCCCGCCGGCAGCGTGAGGCGCCGCTTCTTCAGCTCGACTGTTCCGACTCCGTCCATAGGTTCTGCGTATTATAGCATAATGGCCGGACACCGCATAGACGGCGGGCGTCGGTTTTTGGTAAAATACGCAGTTTCAAGTCCGGCCGCTCCGTCGAACGTCCGGCCCGATTCAGGAAGGAAACAGAAAATGAACAGCGCATTGTTGTTTTGTGACGCGGCTGCGGCCGCTCCGGCCCCGGCAGCGGGCGGCGGCATGGGGATGCTCGTGCCGATGCTCCTCATCCTCGCGATCTTCTACTTCATGATGATTCGCCCCCAGCAGCGCAAGGAGAAGGAGCGCCAGAAGATGATCGAGCAGCTCCGTGCCGGCGCGAAGATCGTCTTCGCGGGCGGGCTCATGGGCACGATCCAGGAGGCGACGGAAAAGACGTTCAAGGTCGAGCTTTGCCCCGACACGACCGTCGAGATCGCGCGCAGCTGCGTCTCGGGCGTCGTCCCGGCGGAGGAGCCGAAGAAGTAAGAGGCTCCGGCGATGTCGCTGGAGCGCGGCAAGTTCGGCATCGAATGGAATCCGCGGCAGGACGCGCACAGGGCGTCCGGCTGGGGCTGGGTCTTCGTCCTTGTCGGCGTTGTCGCGCTCGTCTCCTTGTCCGTCACGCTCGTGCGCCGCTGGCGCGCGGCGGCGGCGGACGGCGCGTCGCCCGAAGGCGAACGGGAGACGCCGGTCGCCG
>CAVCXQ010000128.1:0-4159 GCA_963606275.1 uncultured Muribaculaceae bacterium
TTTCGGCGAAGTCGAAGCCGGTCGTCGGCGGGGCGGGCTTCGCGACGGGCGGCGGGGCGCACGGCGGCGGGCCGCGCCGGCGCGAGCCGCGCACGTCGTTCGCGCCGGCCGGGGCCGCCGGGTTCGGCTGCAATCCGTTCGCCAACCTGTAGCGCGGCGGACGCAGGCAAAGATGTAAGACAACAAGAAGGAGAAGAGGAAATGACGTTCGAAGACCTGATGGCGGAGGCCGGGCGCCGGCTCGGCGTGGAGATCGTCGTCGACGAGGGGGCGACGCAGCTGATCGTCGACGAGATGGAGGTGAGCATCCTCGAGATGCCGGAGCTGGAGTCGGTCGTCCTGAACGGCGTGGTCGGCGAGCCGCCGCCGCAGGGGCTGGCAGAGCTCCACAAGGCGATGCTGGAGGCGAACTACAACTTCGCCGGGACGGCGGGCGCGACGCTGTCCGTGAACCCCGACGGCGGGGCGCTGACGCTCACGAGGCTCGTCCCGCTGGCGACGCTCGACGCGGACAGGTTCCTCTCGCTGCTGGAGGGCTTCGTCAACGTTCTGGAGGCGTGGCGGAAGATCGTCGCCGACTACCGTCCCGACGAGTCCGCGCCCGCGGACGCCGCCGCTCCGTCGATCGGCGCCGGCTTCCTCCAGGTCTAGCGCGCCGGCGGGTTGCGCGTCCAACGCAAAACTGCTACACTACCGACATGAAGAAGAATCTGCTCGTCGCCGCCGGGCTTGGCGTTGTCGCCGCCGTCCTCTGTCTCGCCTCGCAGGCGCACTACGCCTATCCCGGCGAAAGCGCCAGGCTGATCGCGCTCTGGCGCGGACTCGACGTCGGCGACGTGGCGTATCCGCTGATGGCGTTCTTCGCCGGGCTGCTCGGCGGCGGCAACCTGATCGCGCCGGTTTCCGGCGTCGTCGCGGCGGTCGCGCTATTCCTGCTGGTGTCGGCCTTCGTGGCGTCGCGCGTCCCCGCCGACGACGAGACGCCCGGCGGCGAGTGGTCGCTGGCGACGGTCGCCGGCGCGGTGGCGTCCGCCGTGTTCCTTCTCTCGCCGGCGGTTCGCGGCGCGGCGACGCACCTCGAGCCGAGGCTCTTCGACTTCGCGTGGATGGCGCTGACGCTGCTCGTCGCCCTGCCGTTCTTCCGTCTGAAGCGCGGCGCGACGGGGTGGCTTCCGCTGCTGATGGGCGTCCTCTGCGGGCTTGCCTTCTGCGACTCGGCGCTGGTGTTCGCGTTCATGCCGCTCTGCCTCGCGGCGCTCGCGATGGCCGCCAGGCGGCAGGGGCGCAAGGCATACGGCGCCATGGTGCTGTTCGTCTTCGTCTTCCTTGTCGCGGCGCCGGTGGCGTCGTCGTCGTTCGGGCTCACCCTCGGCGACCACCTGTCATCTCTCGTCCGCGAGGCCCGCGGCTGGGTCAGGACGCCGGGCTGGGCGTTCGTGGCGCTCTTCGCGACCCTGCCGGCGGTCGCCTCGGCGTTCTCGGCGCGGCGGGCGCTGTCCGAGCCGCCGACGGTCGTCGTCTGGCTGTTCCACGCCTCGCTGAGCTTCGCGGTCGTCCTCGCCGTGGCGACGCCGATGTCGCCGGGGGCGCTGCTCGAGCCCTACGGCGTCCTGCCGGTCGCGACCAGCGCGTTCGCCGCGTCCGTCGCCGGCTATCTCGCCGCGTTCTGGTGGCGTCAGCGCCGCCAGGCGGTCGCGCTCGTGGCCGGCGGGCTTCTCGCCGCCGTGCTGCTCGCCTCCTGCCTCTGGAACCTGTTCGCCTTCGACGGCGAGCGCGGCGCGTTCGCCGACAAGGTCGCCCGCAAGGCGATCGAGGACCTCGGCGACCGCACCTGGATCGTCACCGACGGGCTGATCGACGCCCACCTGCGCATCGTCGCGGCGGACATGGGGCGCGAGCTTCACGTGGTCTCGCTCGCCCGCGACCTGGACAAGGCCTACGTCGCGCGGCTCGGCGAGGTCGTCGCCGAGACCGGACTCGGCGGCGACAGGAACGCCGACCTCCGCGTCACCCTCGGCCTCGGCGTCCTGCCGTTCGTCCGCGAGTGGTTCGCGTCCGACGCGGACGTCGCGAAGGAGGCCGCGGTCTGGAACGCGCCCGACTTCTGGTTCGCGGCCGGGAAGAGCCCGGTGCCGGAGTTCCTCTTCTTCGGCGGCGACGATGGCAAGGTCCCGGACTGGACGGCGTGGAAGGCGTTCGACGCGATTCTCTCCGCCCCGAAGGGCTGGGGCAGCTACCAGGGCGGCGACGTCACCAATCCCGCCGACCGTCTTCGCCTCCTGCTTCGCCGACACCTCGGGATGGTCGCCAACAACCGCGGCGTCTGGCTCCAGGACAACCACCGCGACGACGAGGCGTGGAAGATGTACGAGCTGGTCCTCAGGGAGATCGACAGCGACAACATCTGCGCCGTGTTCAACGAGAAGCTGATGGTGGACGCCGGACACCAGTTCGCGGTCTCCAAGCGCCACGCCATCGAGCGCGTCCTCGACGGCGTCCGCGCCGACGAGCGCCGCCGCTACCTGCTGTGGCGCCTCGGGTCCTGCTACGGCTACATCCGCAACCCGGAGGTCTTCGTGCGGCTCGGCTACACGTGGGCGCGGTCAGGCTATCCGGGCGAGGCTCTCCGCCAGGTCCGCCGGGCGATGGACTTCGTGTCGTCCGACCGCCGCGCCGGGCTGTTCAACATGATGGCCGCGCTCTACGCGAGCGGACGCGACGAGGCGCGTTCGCGCAAGATCTACGACGCCGTGCTCGAGAAGGACGCCGAAGACCACGACGCGCTCGTCGGGCTGATGCGGCTGGAAGTCCAGGCCGGCAACGTGGAGAAGGCGAAGGAGCTGCTCTCCCGCGCCGTCGCGGCGGCGGTCGCCGCCAAGGACGAGGCTGCGGCAGACCGCGACCGCGCCCTGCTGGCGATGCTGAAGGGCGACCTCGCCGCCGCGAAGTCCGCCGCCCGCCGCATCGTCGACCGCGACGCCAGGAACCTCCAGTCCTGGGCGCTGCTGGCGACGGTGGTCATGCGGCAGATGGAGGAGGCGAAGGACGCCAAGTCGCGCGCCGCGCTGGAGCGCGAGCTCGACGAGGCGGTCATCGCGCCGATGGAGAAGGCGGCGGTCGACCCCTACGACTACAACCTGCAGACCACCAAGGGCTTCGCGCTGCTGAAGAAGGGCGAGAAGGGTCGCAAGGCCGCCCGCGACGCGTTCGCCGCCGCCGTCAAGTCGCGCCCCGACGTCCCGGCCGTCCAGGACTTGCTGCTGGAGCTGGACATCTCGCTTGCCGACACCGCGGCGGCCGAGCGCCACGCGAGGGACGTCCTCCGCCGCGACCTCCGCGCCCCGCTCGCCAACTACGTCATGGGCTCGATCTCCCTCGGGCGCGACGAGCTCATGGAGGCGGAGGGCTTCCTGCGCCGCGCCGCCGACGCGCCCAAGCCCGCTCCGCTCGCGTTCAACGACCTCGCCGAGGCCCTGCGCCGCCTCGGCCGCCACGAGGAGGCCGTCGCCGTCGCCCGCAAGGCCGTCGCCGCCGTGCCCGGGCTTTACGTCGCCTGGGAGACGCTCGGATCCGCCATCATCGACGCCGGCGGAGACCTCGCCGAGGCCGAGGCGTGCATCCGCAAGGCGTGCGAGCTCTCGAAGGGAGAGAACGGACGCGACACCGACGTGCGGATGCTGGTCTCGCTCGCGCGCGTCCAGGCGCTGTCCGGCGACGTCCGCCGCGCCAAGGCGACGGTCCGCAAGGTGCAGTCCCGCCTCTCCGAGCTCTCCGACTTCGACCGCAAGGCGTTCGAGGAGGTCAAGAAGCTGGCGAAGTGAGTCGCTGCCGCGATAAACAGGGATTCCAAAAGCTGAATAAGCCGCAAAGGCGAGAGACCGCCTGAACGCGACGCGGCCGGGCCGGCTCCGTTCTGCGGCCGGGCCGGCCCAGAACTTTTTTGTCGAAAAGCGAAGAGACCCCCTTGGCTTTCCGCCAAAAAATAAGTATATCACTTACCATGAATCTCTGAGTCCTCTGCAGCCCTCTTGCGGTGGACGTGCGAATAATGGTATAATGCGCGGCGTCGTGGGGAATGTCCGCGGTCGGGCAGGCCCTGAAGAAACGAGAAGGGGACATGAAGATGAAAGCGAGAAAAGGCGCGACATACCTGGAATAC
>CAVCXQ010000129.1:0-4135 GCA_963606275.1 uncultured Muribaculaceae bacterium
CCCCACGCAGATCAAGTCGGCGACGGACAACACGGGCGCGTTTAGCGCGGCGAACCCTGACATCCGGATGAACGTCGGGCGGGTGAACGCGAGCGAATTGCCGAGTTCGGACATCTTCACCGTTCGGCCGAAGGCCGAGAACCTGCCCGGCGGTGTGCGCGTCGCGGACGCTCCGGAGAACATGGGCGAGCGTTCCAACTACGGGCTGACGGCGAGCCGCGAATTGATGAACGCGACGACGACGCCGCTCTCGCAGCTCGGCCGCCTCAACCCCATGTCGCTGCCCGTCTCCGAATTGCTCGCGCTCTGGAAGCAACTGACCGGCCGCGTCAAGGGCCCCGACGTCAAGGCGCGTCTCCCCGGCTTCGCGAAGCACGGGCGCGGCGGCGAGCTGACCATCGCGGCCGACGTGTTCGGCATCGTGGACAGGACGGACATGGCCGCCGAAAAGGCGCGGTTGAAGCAGCACGGATTCTTCCAGAACGAAGACCCCGACTGGGCGGCGGCGCACACACCCCGCGAAATCCGCAACGAGAAGGCGCGGAGCGACGAGCAGCTTGGCCGCCAGCTGACGCTCCTCGGCGAGAGGCGCGTCGAGGGAATCGAGGCCGGCGGGCAGTCGGCGGCGCGGGGCGTGTTCGCGCACGAGATCGCGCAGATCGCCATGAACTTGCCGCGCCAGCCCGGCGTCGTCGGCCGCGTCCAAAAGATCGGCGACGGCGTCCGCAAGGCGGTCGCGGCGAAAGTGAGGGCATCCGGCGCGAGGGGCGCGGAAAACGTCGAGGCGAAGATGCGCAGGGAGGCGGGCGACTTCCTTGACTGGGCGTATGGCGGGCCACAAACCGACCCGGCGAGCGGGGAGACCGTGAGCCGTGGCCAGTCGCTCTCCTTGAAGGAACTGACGGACGCGACGTTCGGCGCGTTCCTGACGATGCCGGCCGAGATGAAGAGCCGCGCACCGTCGTGGTATGACGCGGTGGTTGACACAATCGCGCAGTCGCCGAAGCTGGCCTCCGCGTTCCGCGAGCTGTCGATTCGCGGCGTTTCGACGCGGGCGCACGCCGAGGTCTACGCGGCCGTCCGCAGGAGCATGAGCCGCGAGACGGAGCGACGGCTCGCCGAGTTGAAGGCGGACATCGAAAAGCCAATCCCGGCGGGGAGTTTGGCTGACGGCGCGAAGGAGCACCTTCTCGTCGCGTTCCACGACAGGATGGCCCCGACGGTCGTCCGGATCGACGCGAAGACGAGAGCCTACGTCAAGGCGAAGCGCGAGGTCGTCCGTCAAATGCGCAAGCGCGGCGCACCGGCGGCGGAGATCGAGGCGGTCGAGGCCGAGATCGAGAGGTTCACGGGGAACGTCAAGCGGACGCTGAACGAATTGGAGATCAGCCGCACGGCGTGGGAGCGCGGCGCGGCGAACGAGGGCATGGTCTACGTCGACAAGATGCGCGAGCTTGAGCTCGAGGCGGGCGAGCGCTGGGGGCTGACGCAGGAAGACCGCTCGGTCTACCTCGACCAGATGCGCGTCATCGAGACGCAGGGACGCGCCGGGTCGTTCGGCGAGGACGGCGCCCAGGCGCGGGCGATCCTCGGCGACATGGCGCGGCGGCTCGGCGCGGAGAAGTGGGCGCACCTGGAGGACTACGGGCGGCGATTCCACGCGATCATCGAGCAGGAGATCCTCAACGACCCGCGCGTCTCGGAGATGCTCGGCGAGGGGTTCGTCAACTACATGAGGACACAGGCGCACTACGTCGCGACGAAGCGCGTCCACTCCGTCGAGGAGCTTGACGCGATTGAACAGGCGCGGGCTGACGCGAGGGCTCGTGGCCTCAACGGCGGCGACGACGTTGTGACGCAGATGTTCGACTACGCCGGCGAGCTCGGCGGCTGGGACGCGAAACTCGTCGGCTCGTTCGCGAGCAAGAAGGAGGTTAGGAGCGCGACGTGGGAGCGGCACGAGAAACTGATGCAGGCCACGCGCCGAAACCACCTTGTCATCGAGACGCGGGACGCGCTCCTCGCCGCCGGGGTCGAGGGCGTCCGCGACTTGCCGCGCGCGGAGCGGGACGTGCCGCACGGTAGCCGCTACGGCCTCCTCAACTACGTCGAGAATGGCGAGAAGCGGACGCTCGTCGTGCCGCGCCAGATCGCGGACGGCTTCAAGAACGGCGGGCGCGAGTTCGCACTCGCGATGCGCGTGAACGCGATCTGCCGCAAGTTGATGATCGACTGGAACCTGGGCTACGCGCCCGTCGACGCGTCGCGCAACCTCGGCTCCATCGAGAAGCACATGCCGGGGATGCACGAGACGCCCGCCAAGGCGCTCGCCCGCGCCGTCGCGCCCGGCACGGCGGGGCTGACGCAGCTCGTCGCGCAGTCGCTGGCCAAGCGCTCGAAGCCGCTTGCCGCCGGCGTCGGCGTCCTGCCCGGCTTCCGGAACTCCATCTACCCGTTCGTCGCCGAGGCGCACGAGATCGTCAAGTATCTCCAAGACCCGAACGACTTCCAGCGCAGGGTCTGGGCGGCGCGTGACACGGGCGACGCCGCCGAGGAGGCGCGGCTCTTCGAGATCCAGCAGAAGGCGCGGCGCGTCCTGAAGGGCAACATGTTCGTGAGCTTCGCGGCGCGGACGACCGGCAGGGCGACGGAGGGGTTCGCCAACGACTTCTTCAACCGCCACGGCATGGAGATCGAGCGTCAGGCACCGTCCGCCTCTCGGATGGAGTGGATTCGCCGAGCGTTGAAGTCAAAGCGCAACCCGTTCAACATGAACGTGCGGCAGATCGAATACAACGACATGTTCGCGAAGGTCGTCGCGTATCTCCACGACCGCCAGCGATACGGGCTCGAACGGAGCGCGGCCGAGAGCGGCGTCCTCGTCAAGCAGAACGTCGGTCTCGGCGAGGTCGAGCGGCGCGGCGCGGACACGCGGGCGATTCAGGCGACGGTCAACCAGTTCTTCAACGCCATCGAGAAGGGCTTCACGCAGACGATCCGCGCCACCAGGGAGCGTCCGGGAGAGACGCTGGCCAAGTGCGCGTCGTCGTGGACGGGGCGGTTCTTCGCGGCGCTCGCGTCGAGCGGCGTCCTCTCGGCGGCGATCCGCTGGATGTTCGACGATGACGAGGAGAAGGTGAGGGAGTCTCCGCTCGGAGACGCCTACGACTACCTCCTGGCGTGCGAGAGGGCGAACCGCAACCTCTCGACCTACACGCGGGAGAACTACAACGTCACGCCGCTCTGGAACAGCCCCGACGGCTACACGTCCGTCTGCCTCGCGCTTCCGCTCGACGACCAAGACCGTCTCTTCTCGTGGGCGGCCGACCACGCGGCGGGAGAGGTCGCGGAGAAGATGGGGCTCATGCGCGTCGGCCCGGAGCGTGGCGCGGTTGGCGCGGCGAGCGCGGCGACGCTGAAGACGCTCGCGCCGGACTTCACGTTCTCGACGCCGATCTTCGACCTCCTGCGGCTCGCGTTCGCGGCCGCGACGGGCGAGAACCCGCGAGACAACTTCCGAGGAACGCCGATGTATGACCCCAACACGTGGGCGATGCGCGGCGAGTCGCTTGAAAACAACGCGCAGTATGCTTTGGAGACCGGCAAGATCCTCTGGAACATGACGGGCGGACGCTCCTTCTACCAGTTCGGCTACAATGGCGTCGACCCCAAGGCGGGCGAGGGCGACGCGCCGGAGTGGCTGGGGATCGCGGTGAACAAGATACCCATCGCGTCGCCAATCCTCAAGAGGTTCGTCAAGATCCAGTGCGGAAGTCCGGAGAAGGACGCGCAGCCGGTGAAGGACGAACTGAAGCGCGTCCAGGCGACGATCACCTACTGCCAGCGCAAGTTGATGCAGGAGAGCGCAAACCTCGACGGCGCGTTGAACATGGTCGATCCGAAGCGCTACGCGGAGATGCTGACGAAATGGAAGGAGACCTACGGATTGAGCGACACGGCGATGCGGAAAATCGAGGTGAACTTCCTCAACGCCTGGCGCGACCTCGAAAACAAGGACTTGAAGGAGCGCAAGCGGACGATCAACGTGATCAAGCGAGGCCGCAGGATGGGCATCGAGAAGGCCGACGAACTCCTCCGAAGCGGCCAGCTCTGACCGTCCGACGGCGGCGCGAAG
>CAVCXQ010000130.1:0-4117 GCA_963606275.1 uncultured Muribaculaceae bacterium
GGGCCATGATGCCGAAGTTCCGCACATGATCGAGCGGGATGTCGCGTTTTGCCATGTTCTTTTGTCTTCCTTCTGGATTGAAAAAAGTTCGCGTATTATACCGAAAGCGTCCGCCGTCCGCAACCCCCCCCCCTTGACGGAGGGCGGCGCGATTTGGTATCATTCGCGCCAATTTGTCCGACTGGACCGGGCTTTCTTCAGCTGCCCGGCCGGCCATGAAAGAAAGGAAAAAAGAAAATGCCGAAGATGAAGACGAGAAAGTGCGCCGTCAAGCGCATGAAGCTCTCGAAGGGCGGCAAGGTCCTTCGTTCGCAGGGCGGCCACGCCCACCTCAACAACGGGAAGAAGCGCAACCGCAAGAACAACCTCTGCGGCCGCACGGTCCTGGGCTCGCTCAAGGTGACCAAGACCTACGCCCGCGCCCTGCAGGGCCGGTAACCACGCATACATTTAAGGAGATCTAGACACCATGCGCGTCACTAATGCACCCGCTTCCCGCGAACGCCGCCGTCGCCGCCTCGAGCTGGCGAAGGGCTTCTACGGCGCCCGCTCCAAGCTTTTCCGCACGGCGACCGAGGCGGTCGACCGCGCCATGCGCCTCTCCACCGAGCACCGCAAGCTCCGCAAGCGCGAGTTCCGCAGCCTCTGGATCGCCCGCGTCAACGCGGCCGCGCGCCAGGAGGGGATCAGCTACTCCAAGCTCGTCGCCGGCCTCGCGAAGGCCGGAGTCGCCCTGAACCGCAAGATGCTCTCCGAAATCGCCATCCGCGACCCCGAGGGCTTCAAGGCGGTCGTCGCGGTCGCCAGGGAAGCCTGACCGTGGGCGTCGCGCCGGACTGTCCGGCCAGCGGCCGCCGAGACCACTCGGCGGCCGCCATCATGCGGACGGGACGCGCCCGGCGCGGCGCATCGGCTCTTCCAAGATGAACGCGACGCGCAGACAGGCCCGCGAGTGGGCGATCCAGATGCTGGTCGCGGCGGACTTGAACCCGCCGGACGACGTGCCGGCCTTCATCGCCGCCTTCTGGGAGCAGATCAGCGACCTCGACGACGTCGACGGCGGTCCCCAGAAGGTGCGCGGCAAGATGAAGACGTTCGCCGAGGAGCGCGTCGCAGGCGTCCTCTCCTCGCTTGACGAGATAGACGCCGACATATCGTCGCGCCTCGTCGGCTGGAATCTCTACCGCCTCGGCACCGTAGAGCGCGCCGCGCTGCGCCTCGGCGTCTGGGAGATGAAGAACACCGACGTGCCGAAGGCCGTCGCCATCAACGAGGCGGTCGACCTGGCCAACTGGTTCGCCAGCCCCAAGACCCGCACCATCGTAAACGGAGTCCTAGACCGCTATGCCCGCAGCTGACGCAGCCTCCTTCATGTCCAAGGCCCTGGCTCTCGCCAGGCGCGGGGAGGGCCACACCCGCCCCAACCCGCCCGTCGGCGCGGTCGTCGTCTGCGACGGCTCCGTCATCGGCGAGGGCTTCCACCGCAAGGCGGGCGCAGACCACGCCGAGGTCGCCGCCATCAGGAGCGTCCGCCGCCGCCTCGGGCCCGCGGCGGTCGCCGCGCTCCACAAGTCCACTCTCTACGTCACGCTGGAGCCGTGCTCGACGCCCGGCCTCGTCGGCGCCTGCACCGACGCCATCGCGTCCGCCGGCCTTCGACGCGTCGTCTACGCCGTGCCCGATCCCAATCCGGCCAATCGCGGACGCGCCGCCCGCGTCCTGGCCAAGTCCGACGTCGCCTGCGAACGCCTCAAGGAAGACCTGCCGGTCGCCGCCGAGGCCGCGAGGCTTCTCGCACCATTCGCCAAGCACGTCCGCACCGGGCTGCCGTTCGTCACCGTCAAGATCGCGATGTCGCTCGACGGGCGCATCTGCGACGACACCGGGAGGTCGCGCTGGATATCGTCCGAGCGCGCCCGGGCGCAGACCGGGATGCTCAGGGCGTCCGTCGACGCAATCCTCGTCGGGGCGGAGACCGTGCGCCGCGACGACCCGTCCCTCCTCTGCCACCAGAAGCCGAACGAAGACCTGATCCGCGCCGTGGTCTCGAAGTCCGGACGTCTGCCCAAGAACGCGCAGGTGTTCCGCGGGAAGAAGCCGGCGGTCGTGTTCCGCGACGCCGCCGAGGCGATCCGCGAGCTCGGCCGCCAGGGAGCGCTCCACGTCCTCTGCGAGGGCGGGCTCAAGCTGGCGACCTCGCTGGCGGAGGCCGGGCTGGTGGACGAATGGCTGACCGTCCTCGCGCCCTGCGTGGTCGGCGGCCTCCCGGTCTCCAAGGCCGTCCGCTTCGGGGCGCCGGAGACGCTGTGGCGCGACGCCTCCGAGGGCGACGTCATCATGCGCTTCCCCGCCGCCCGCGGCTAGCGCGGCGGCAGTAGGGCGCGACGACCTCGGCGCCCGCGAGGACAACCGACTACCGACAAAGGGGCTAGACGCGTCTGTTTGCGTTCGGCGGCCACTTGCGCGGAGAAGGGCGGTTGTGGTATACTACGCAAAATCTCGTCGTCGGGGGCTAACCGGCGGCGACCAGCAAACATGCGGACAAAACCCCGGACAAAGGGCACAAATCCGCGCAAACGAAGGAAAGAACGAAGATGCAGAAGAGCTACCGTGCTCCGAACCCGGGCGACAACCGCGCCTGGTATCTCATCGACGCGAAGGACAAGCCGCTCGGCCGCCTCGCCGTCGTCATCGCCAACAAGCTCCGCGCGAAGGACCTGCCGACCTTCGACCCGTCGGTCGACGCCGGCGCGTTCGTGGTCGTCACCAACGCCGCGCTCGTGAAGCTCACCGGCAAGAAGGAAGAGCAGAAGGAATACCAGCGCTACTCCGGCTATCGCGGGGGCCTGAAGACCTTCACGGCCGCCGAGATGCGCGCCAAGCACCCCGACCGCATGGTCAAGGAGGCCGTCTGGGGGATGCTCCCGAAGAACAACATCGCGCGCAAGATGATGACGCGCGTCAAGGTCTTCGCCGGCGCCGAGCACGCGCACGCCGCGCAGAAGCCGGTCGAAATCACGCTCTAAGGGAGAACTCGAAAAATGGCTACCAAGAAGGCAATTTCCGCCGGCACCGGCCGCCGCAAGACCGCGACCGCCCGCGTCAACCTCGTCGAGGGCAAGGGCAAGTGGACGGTCAACGGCGAGGAGATCGAGAAGTACATCCCGTCCGAGGCGCTGCGCGACTACCTCAAGCAGCCCGTCGCCATCTCCGGCTACGACATGGAGAAGGTGGACGTCGTGTGCTTCGCCAAGGGCGGCGGCATCTCCGGCCAGGCCGGCGCGATCCGCCACGGCCTCGCCCGCGCGCTCGTCGCGGCCGACGAGGCGACGCGCGCCGCGCTGAAGAAGGCCGGCTGCCTCACCCGCGACAGCCGCATGAAGGAGCGCAAGAAGCCCGGCCAGCCCGGCGCCCGCAAGCGCTTCCAGTTCTCGAAGCGCTAGTCGCGAACGACGGAACGGCGGCGCGTTGTTCGCCGCCGTTCCGCTTTGTCCCCGGGACGGGGAGGTCTTGTTCGTCGGCGAGCGTGTCTGCCCCATGCCTCTCCCGCCTCTCGCGTCTCCCGCGTCCCGAATTGATGAAAGCCCGTCCTCTTTGAGGGCTCCAACAGTTGAAGGAACAGTCATGGCATTTGGATTTCTGAAGAAGATCGCCTCCGCGTTGTCGGGGAAGAAGGTGCAGTCGAAGCCGGCGAAGTCCGGCGGCGGAGAAGCCGCAGGCGGCGGCAAGAAGCGCCGTCGCGGCGGACGCGGACACGGCAAGGGCGGGGATGGCGGCCAGCAGCAGAAGGGCGGCCAGCCCCAGCAGCAGAGGCAGAAGCAGCCGCAGCCCCAGCAGCAGCGCCAGCAGCAGAAGCAGAAGCCGGGCGGCGAGCGCGGCCAGCGCTCCGAGCGCGGCGGAGAGCGCCGCGACGGCGGACGCGGACGCGGCGGGCGCGGAGGCCGCGGCGACGGACGCGGGCGCGGACGCGGCCCGGCGCCGGTGAACACGGCTCCGGACGAGATGCGCCCAGGCGGCGAGATCTCCCCAGAGGAGCTCGCCGCGCGCAAGGCCGCGCACGAGGCGTGGTCGATGGACTCCTTCGTCGTCGAGCCGATGGAGGGCAAGAAGCGCTTCC
>CAVCXQ010000131.1:0-4113 GCA_963606275.1 uncultured Muribaculaceae bacterium
CGAGTAGAGCGAGTTGACGACGAGGTCGAGCATCTCGGCGATCTCGGCCTTGAACTGGCTGGTTTTCTTTTCCATAAGCGTTACTTCTTGAGGAAGACCTCGATGACGGGGATCTCGACGTTGGGCTTCTTGATCGGCAGGTGGATGAGGTCGCTGTTGCCGGCGTCGCCCTCGTGGTAGAGGACAGCGCCGAGCTGGACCTTCAGCTCCGAGCCGTCGTGGAGGAACTGCGCGTAGTCGATGCGGTCGGCGAAGTCGACCGGCAGGGTCCCCATCGGATAGTTGACCAGGTGGATGTAGAGCCGGTTGGTCTTGGGGTTGTAGGTTAGCAGCGAATCGGCGGGCGTCTTGAATCCGTCCGGCGCGGCGGTGCAGCCGTAGATGGCGCGCGAGTTGAAGTGCATCCACTCTCCGATGGCGTCGAGGCGCTCGCAGGCGCGGCCGTCGAACTCGCCGCGCGCGGTCGGGCCGACGTTGAGGATCAGGTTGCCGCCGAAGGCGACGGTGTTGGCCAGAAGCTCGATGAGCTGGTGCGGGCTCTTCCAGGTGTCCTCGTCGCGGTGGTAGCCCCACGAGCCGGAGAACGTCTGGCAGGTCTCCCATGGCGCCTTCTCGCCGTCGACCGTCGGCCACTTGGTGACGCGGCACTGCTCTGGCGTGACGAAGTCCCAGCCGTCCTCGGTGTCCATCAGGTCGAGGCGGTTGTCGATGATGACGCCTGGCTGGAGCGACCGCGAGAGCTTCACGAGCTCGACGGCCTCCCAGTGCTTCCAGTTCTTGCCGTATTTCTCCTTCACCGTGTAGTCGTACCAGACGATGTCGATCCTGCCGTAGTTCGTCAGCAGCTCCCTCACCTGGGCGTACATGTACTCGCGGTAGCGGTCCCAGTCGCGTCCCTCGTTGAGCTTCTCGTAGGTCTCGTCGGTGAACCCGCCGGCCGGGCGGAGCGGATGGGTGGCGTCGACGAGGTAGTCGGGGTGGTGCCAGTCCTTGACCGAGAAGTAGAAGCCGACCCTGAGGCCCTCGGCGCGGACGGCGTCGACGAACTCGCGCACGAGGTCCCGCCCGAACTCGGTGTTGGTGATCTTGAAGTCGGTGGTCTTGGTGTCCCACATGCAGAAGCCCTCGTGGTGCTTCGCGGTGAGGACGACGTATTTCATGCCGGCCTTCTTGGCGCGCCTGGCCCAGTCCTTCGCGTCGAAGAGGTCGGGGTTGAAGCGCGGCATGTAGCGCTTCATGTAGTCGTCCGGGGCGACGCGCTGGTACGACTGCATCCACTCGTGGCGCGCCGGGGCGGCGTAGAGCCCGAAGTGGATGAACATCCCGAATCGGTCGTGCGTCCACCAGGCGCGTCTGGCGTCGCGCTGCTCGCGGGTCTCGTGGAAGATGCTCTTCGGCGGCGTCGGGCGGTCCTTGACCGCGTCGAACGCCGACGCCGCCAGCGCGGCGAGCGCGACGGCGGCGAGCGCGACGGCGGCGAGGATGGTTGGCCTGGCACTTGTCTTCATGTCGTCTTTCTCCCTACAAGGGTTGTCTTTCCGCTAGAGGCGCGTCGTTCTCTCCGCCGCGCTAGTCCTTGACGGACACGATGCGGCCGCCCTTCTGCGCGGAGGCGTGGCACGCGGCGCAGAGCGCCAGGTTGTGCACCGCTTCGTCCGCCGCCAGCGGCGTCCCGTCGAGGACGCTCTTGGCGTGGGACTCGACGACGGTCTGGAAGATGTCGATCACCTTGGTCGGGCGAAGCGGCAGGATGCGGCGTCCGTCGTCGATCTCCAGGCGCATGGTCACCGGGTCGTCGGAGTAGCCGGAGAGCTGCGAGAGCGTGCCGTAGCCGCGCATCACGCCCTGGTCGCCGTAGATCTCGTAGCCGAGGCTGGTGAGGCGACCGGCGCGTCCGCCGCGCCGCTCGCAGAACGCGCAGCGCGCCGATCCGGACTGCCCGTCGGCGAAGGAGAACCTGACGTAGACGCCGTCCTCGCACTTGGTCTTGGTAGTCTTCGGATAGTAGACGGCGCCGAGCTTCGCGATGCGCCGCCCGAACATGAACTCGGCGACGTAGAAGCAGTGGCCGGCGGCGTCGCCGACCGGGCCGCCCATCTCGTCGGGGCGCGCGCACCGCCAGGTCGCCGCCTCCTCCGCGTCCAGCCCGTAGGGGACCTCGATGTGGTAGCAGCAGTCCTCGACCTTGCCGATCCTGCCCACCGCCATCGCCTGCCGCCCCGCCATGTTCCAGGCGTTGTAGACCATCATCTGGTCGACGGACAGCGAGAGCCGCTTCGACTTCGCGAAGGCGTTGAGCCTCTTGGCGTCCGCGACCGTCGTCGCCATCGGGCGCTCGACGATCGCGTGCTTGCCGGCCTTCATCGCCTGGAGCGCGAGCTCGACGTGGCTGGCGTTGTCCGTCGCCACGCAGACGGCGTCCACCTGGTCGTCGCCGAACACCTCGTCGAGCGTCGCGTACCACGTGAGCCCGAGGGCCCTGGCGGCCGGCTCGCGCGTCGGGTCGATGTCCGTCGCCCCGACCAGCTCGGCGTAGCGCAGCGGGCGGAACCGCCTGACGTCGCAGGCGAACCCCTCCCTGGCGAGCCTCTCCTCGGCGAGCGCGCCGAAGCCGACCATCACGTATCTGACTTTCTTCATCTGCTGTCTCCTTCTTGCGTCATGAATCCTTAGCGCCATCCGGCTGTCATCCTCGCGGCGGCGACCTTCCTGAACGCCGCCACGTCGGCGCGGGCGTGCGCCGGCGAATACGTCGGATGCGCCCAGAACGCCACCGTCGTCCCCGACAGCCTCTCGGCCACCGGGCAGTCGCACCGCGAGTAGTCCGTCCGCCGCGCCTTCGGGTCGTCGAACGGATAGTTCGCCGCGCCGAACCCGCGCCGCCACGAGAACGCCTCCTCGCGGAACGTCGCCGGCCAGAGCTTCGCGCGGAGGCTCGCGCCCTCCGCCTCCAGGGCGGCGACGAACTCGCCCGCCGTGCAGGCGAGCCGCGTCTCGTCGACCACGAACGGGACCAGCCAGAACGCGTTCCGCCGCGCCGGCGTGTCCAGCGGGGCCGTCTTCACCAGCGGATGCCCGGCGAGCCCTCTCGTCAGCTCCTCGGCGACGCGCCGCCGGCGCGGCATGTTCCAGCGGTCGAACCGCGCCAGCTCCGCCAGCCCGACCGCGCTCTGCATCTCCGTCAGCCGGTAGTTGTAGCCGATGCGGCGGCGGAAGCCGTGGTCGCGCAGCGCGCGGGCCTCCTGGGCGAGCGCGTCGTCGTCGCAGCAGACCATCCCGCCCTCGCCGCCGGTCGTGAAGTGCTTCGACTGGCAGAACGAGAAGCACGACACCGTCCCCAGCGTCCCCGCCTTGCGCCCCCGGTAGACGCCGCCCACGCACTGGGCGCAGTCCTCTACCACGAAAAGCCCGTGCCGCCGCGCCACGCGCAGGATCGATCCCATGTCCGCCACCGCCCCATAGAGATGGACGACGACGATGGCCTTGGTTCGCGGCGTGACCGCCGCCTCTATCAGCTTCGGATCGATCAGCCCGTCCTCGTCGACGTCGACGAACGCCGGCGTCGCCCCGGCCAGCGCGGCGCACGAGGCCGAGGCGATGAACGAGAACGCCGGACATATCACCTCGTCGCCCGGGCCGACGCCAAGCGCGGACAGAGCCACGTGCAGGGCGGCAGTCCCGCTGGACACCGAAACCGCGTTACGGACGCCCAGCCAGCTCGCGAACTCCGACTCGAACCGCCGCCCGACGTCGCCGGTCCAGTAGTTCACCCTGCCGGAGGCGAGAATGCCGAGCACATGCGCGGACGCCGCCGGGGCGAACTGCGGCCAGGCGGGAAAGCCTTTCGTCCAGACCTTCCTGCCGCCGTCGACCGCCAGCATTCCCGCTGCGGCCGCCCTTCTCTCGGACTTCCTTTCTGCTGCCATGCCCATGCCAGCACCAATTGCTTTCGCAATAGGCTGTAATGAGCGGAAATTATACCAAAAACCGCCGAAAACCGCAACCGTCAGTTTTAGCGGTTAGTTGCCGTTCCGTTTTCTCGTCCGGAATATGGTATAATTCTCGCTGTTCGCGGAAGGACGCCTCGGCGACGGGGCGGACGGAGGCGGACGA
>CAVCXQ010000132.1:0-4053 GCA_963606275.1 uncultured Muribaculaceae bacterium
TGGCGGCGCACGGCTGGCTCTCCGTCACGCCGCGCGTCAACCTCGTCGCGAACGTCGGACACGAGGCCGGCGCGACGCATACGGGCGGCTTCGTCTACGACCTGCCGCACTTCACGACGACGGGGACCCTGACGTTTCCGCTCATCCACCCGCCGGCCGTCGCGGCGGACGACGTGGCCGACCGCCGCCACGCGAACCGCAGCGCTGGCTACGTGCCTCGCGCCCTGACGGTCTTCGGGTGTCGGTTGGGGCGTCTCGGCGCGGTCGTCGCCGCCCTCGCCCGTTTCGTCGAACGCTTCGCACCCGCGTTGTTCAGGTTTTGACATGAACTCGTTTCGCCGACACTCTCGTTCTAAGCCCGAAGCGCCAGCTTCGGGGGCTATTCCTCATGAAAGGAGCAAAAGATGATCTCTCAGGCCATTGAGGCGCTTCGCCGCGCCGCGAAAGACCCCGGCTATCTGCCGTATTATCTGAAGCAAGTTGACCTTCTGCGAGACCACTTCCCATCGCTTAACCAGTGGTGGCGTGTCGACAGAAAGCGGCTTCGTCTGGGCGGACCGCGAACGCTCTCGTATCTGCACGTGATCCTTCGGACGACTGACCGGGTGCTGAACGTGAACGCCTCACGGAATCTCGAGCCGTTGGGCATCGTCACGAAGCTGGACGTCATCCGGGCCGGCGCGTGCTCTCTCTTTCCGGCGGCGCGGCGCTTCGCCGACGAACACGGCGACACCGCCATTCGCATCACCATCGTCACCGACCGGCTGTCGGACGAAGGAATGACCCTTTACGCCGAGATGGCTGAGAAGCACGCGCTGTCTGTCGAGTTCGTCGAATCGCGGTCAGACGGGAACGGGCCCAGCTTCCAGACACAGGTCGACATCGCCCTGCGCGACCGGGACGACGCCGTGGCGCTCTTCCTGGAGGACGACTACCTCCTCTCGTTAGACGCGCTCGTCGTGCCTTACGCCGTGCTGTCCGAATGCTCGAACGTCGTCGGTCTGAACCCGCATTTCCACCCCGACCGCATTCGTCGCCAGGACGTCAGGAGATTCTGCGCAATCGACGGACGAGTCTTCGGCCGCGTCGACAACTCGTGCTGTACGTTCTTCATCCCGGTCGCCGACTTGAAAAAGAACCTCCGGCATTTCCGTCGCTATGACGGCTGGGAGAACGGCTCGATCAACGAGGTCTGGAAGCGCGGCCTGTTCCTTGCGCCGTTCGGGTGGACCTTGGCGGAGCATCTGCACAAGTCAGACCTCTTGCCTGTCTTTCGCTCTGACGCGCTACGCCTGCCTTGCGAGGAACGCCTCGACTGACTTCTTGAAGTTCGCGTCCGAGAAGTGGTCGGCGACGAAGCGGCGGCCGCGCTCGCCCAGCTCTTTCGCGAAGGCGCGGTCGTCGTAGAGCCGCCGCAGCGCAGCAGCCGCCGCATGGACGTCCGGCTCCGCCCAGGTCTTGATGTGGCGGTAGAATGGCAGTTCGTCATCGACATTCGAGACGGACTCGATTCTGTACGGAATGGGCAGCGCGTCGTCGCGGTTGCAGAACTCCGTCGTCGAGCTGTAGTCGGTGACGACGACGGGCTTGCCGAGGCTCATGGCTTCGGCAATGCCAAGGCCGAGTCCCTCGCCGCGATGGAGCGAGAGGTAGGCGTCGCACGCGTCGGTCAGGGCGACGAGTTCGTCCTGAAGGAGGAAGTCGTCGACGAAGACGACGCGGTTGGCGAGGCCGAGCTCGCCGACGAGCGCCTTGAGCCGCTCGGCGAACGCTGGCAACTTCTTCGCTCCCGCCGTCTTGAACACGAGCTTGGCGTCCGGCCTGTCGCCGAACGCCTCGGCGAACGCCCGCGCCGCGCCGTCCGGGTTCTTGCGGTAGTAGCTCGACGTGTAGGCGAAGTTGAAGAAGACGGCGAAGTCGCCGGACGCGATGCCGTATCGCGCGCGGACGGCGTCGCGCGGCTCCGTCAGGTGCGGCGCGAACTGGAAGGGGTAGAGGATCTCGGCAACCGGCGTTCCGTCCGGCAGAAGCCGGCGGAACACATCTTGGTTGTAGTCGCTCATCGCGATCGTCGTCATGGGATCGTGGAGGTGCGGAAACGCTTCGCAAAGGCCGGAGTCGAACTCCCAGAACACGATGCGCGAAAGCCTGACGCCCGGCATCTTCGGCAACGGCGGCAGGGTGGACATTCCGACGACGTCAGTGTAGCGGTTGATCTGGAACTCGCCCGCCGGCGTCAGGAGGTGGGCGTATTCGGCCTCCGGAATCTCCTTCTTGCCGCCGGCGTCGATCGCCTGGCAGGGGATGCCGCAGCCGCGGAGGCGGATGACCAGGTCTCGCAGGACCTTCGAGAGGCTGCCGACGTCGGACATCCCGCCGACGACGGTGACGCCGGGGATCGGCTTCCAGTCCCGATCGGGTATGAGCGTCTTCGCCAATTCGCGCTTGATGGCAGTCCTCTTTGCGTGCCCGAGGGCGAAGTCAATTGCTCCGCGAACGCCGTAGTGGCGAAGCGACCCCATTGCGTGCTTTAACGTCATGGCGCGTAGTTTACCATAAACGCGCGGGGATTTGGTGGAATACGCGCATGGAAAGACCTATAACCTTCACTTCTTCCGGCGGCAGACGAGGCGGAGCAGGGCCAGCTGCAGGAGCGCGGAGACGAGCGAGGCCCACGTGTAGACCGAGAGCCGGTTCACGCGCAGCGACTCCACGAAGTCGACGACGGCGTCCGGCAGCGCGCCCCTGAAGAACGCGAAGCCGGAGAATGAGACGAGCAGGGCCGTCCAGACGGCGTTGAACGCCGTGACCAGCGCGGCGGCGGCGAAGCGCCGGCAAGCCATCTCGTAGGAGACTACGGCGCCGATGACGACGGCCGCGCCGGTGATGGCGGCGAGGACGGGCATAAGGTGCGCGTAGCCGACGTATCCGCGCCATACGGCGACGGACGACAGGAGCGGACGCCCGACCGCCGCGAAGCCGACGGCGGCGACGGCGGTCATGACGACGGCCGCGGAGACAGTGCGGCGGAGCGTGGCGGTCGACTCGTTGCCGCTTTCGTGCGCCTCGGCGGACAGCGGGACCAGGACGAACGTCATCGCCGCGCCGACGTAGCTGACGGTCTCCGTGAAGCGGGTGAGGACGTAGTTCGCGGCGGACTCGACCTCCGGCAGCCGCTGGCGGTAGACGGTCGTCGATATCGACGCGAAGAGAGTGCCGAACGCCGTGCAGACGGCGATCGGCCAGAGGTAGCGCCAGATCTCCGGCAGGTCCTTGCGCCAAGACGCGTCGCAGGGGACGTCGGCGAGGCGGCGGCGGAGCGAGACGGCCGCGAGGAGCGAGCACGCCGCCGACGGCGTGGTCTGTCCGAGCACGTAGCCCGAGAGCGCGCGTATCGGCATCGCGACGAGGAGCGTGACGAGACGGATCGGGGCCCCGATCAGGTTCTGCACGGTGATCGTCCTGAACATCTTCAGCCCCTGCAGCGCGCTCGTGAAGAGGCTCGCGACGTTGCCGGCGAAGCCGGAGGCGAGGATGAGGACGGTCAGGAGTCCGGCCGCGACGTTGAGCCGCTCGTAGAAGAACGGCGCGACCGCATACGCCCCGCCGATGCAGACGGCGAAGAGCGCGGCGGACGCGACGAGGACGTCGCGGACGAGGCACTTGACCTTGCCGAACTCGCCGCGCGTCGCGTAGACGTTCACGAACTTCGCGAAGACCGTCGCCAGGACGGCGAGCGGCACGGCGAAGAGCCCGGCGAGGGACTGGAGCGGCAGGACGGCCCCCAGCTCGCCGGGTCCCACGTATTTCGGCACGAGCCAGAGTCCGATGAACGCCTGGATCGCGTCGCCCGACCGGCAGGCGACGAAGATCGTCAGCGAATACCACCAGAAGTCGCCGACCCTGGCGTGCAGTCTCTCGATAGCCTTCATCAACGCCGCGAATTATACCAAACCTCGCCACGTCGCGGATGGCGGGGGGGGTAATGGGTTAGGTTGTGAATCTTCTGTTTGCCTTCCGTCGCGTCCCTCCCTTCGCTTGCCGACGTGCGGC
>CAVCXQ010000133.1:0-4038 GCA_963606275.1 uncultured Muribaculaceae bacterium
CCGAACGTCCGCACCGCGTCCGTCCACTTGTCCTGGAGCGTGGAGACGAGCCCCTGGCCCGTCGTCGACGTCTCCTTGAGGGCGTTGTGGAAGAGTCCGCCCTCCTCGGTCGCGGAGCGCATCGCGGCGGCGACCATCTCGAAGGAGATCGCCCCCTCGCTCACCATGTCCTTCAACTCGGCGACGGACTTGCCCGTCTCCTTGGCGATGACGGTGAGCGGGTTGAAGCCCTGGTTGATCATCTGGAGCAGGTCCTGCCCCATGAGCCGCCCGGCGGCCTGGACCTGCGAGAAGACGAGCGCGAGGCCCTGGAACTTCTGCGCGTCGCCCATCGAGATGTCGCCGAGCATCTTGAGCGACGGCATGACGGACTCGACGGACGCGCCGAAGGAGAGGATGAGCTTGGAGGCCTTGGAGAGGTCGCCGAAGGTGAGCGGCGTCGCGGCGGCGAACGCGCGGAGCTGCGCGATGTGGTCCCTCGCCGCGTCGACCGAGCCGAGCAGCACCTTGAAGTCGGCGATGGCCTTCTCGAAGCGGAACGCCTCGCCGATGGCGGCGGCGAAGACCCTCGCGAACGTCTTGACCGCGCCAAGCGCCATGTCGAGCCCCGCCTTGACGTTGGCGAGGTTCGCGGCGGCCGACTTCGCGAACGAGGAGAGGCGCGAGACCGCCGACGAGACGGCGGCGGCCGTGCGGTCCTTCGCCGCGATGACGTATTCGACGACCTTGTTCACGCCGCGCCCCCCTTGGCGGTTTCCTCGCCGCGCTCCCCGCGAAGGCGGCGCGAGATCGCGGCGCAGGCGCGGGCGAGGTTCTGGACGGCCTCGTCAAGTTCGATGCGCCTCTCGCGCCGACCGCCGCCGAGCGCGTCCGAGAGCTCCTCGAGCTCGACGTAGGACTTGGCGAGAGAGACGAGCGACCGCCCCCAGAGCCAGTCGGCGGCGGGGATTCCGGAGGCGACCTCGAGGCGGGCGACGAGCGCGGCGAAGTCGGTCGAGGCGCGGCGGCGGAGCTTGTCGGGCTTCCCGCCGGCGTCGGGCGCGGCGTCCGGGTCCTCGCCGTAGCAGACGGCGACGGCGCGGGCGAGCTCGCGCCCGGAGCAGGCGAGGCGGAGCGCGGTCTTCAGGACGGCGAGGCGGGCTTTGCCCTTCGTGACGAGCGCGGCGAACGCCTCCGGCTCGCGGGCGTGGGCGAGGGCGTGGACGCGCGCCCACGCGAACATGGGCGACGAGCGCGGCCACCACGCCGAGGCGAACTCCGCGAGCCACACCTGCGCCCCCGCCGTGACCGGCCAGAGGTAGACCCCCCGCGAGACGCGCACGGGCCTGCCCATGAGGTCGGCGTTGACACCAGCGTAGGGGTTGTCGACGCGGCGGCAGGCGAGGACGAGCGACTCGATCTCGTCCGCCGTCAGGTCGGCGGCGGTCGCCCCCGTCGACTCGCGGAGGTCGTCGAGGACGGATTGGAGGCGCGAGGGCATCAGGCGTCCGCCGACGCGGCCTCGTGGGCGACGTGGCGCGTGATCGTGACGGAGGTCGTCGTCGCCTCCTGGTTGGACTGCGAGAGCGACCACGAGTCGGGCAGCGACCACCCCGACGCGATGGCGAGGTCGGCCACGGCGACGCGCCCCGTGAGCTGGATCTCGAGCTTCTCCACGCCGTCGCGGTTCTCGCCAGCGAGCTGGTTGCCGTCGCCGTCGGGGACGTCGCTGTGCGTGGCCTCGAGCGTGTAGGCGAGCGACGCCATGCCGATCCCCGACGGGCAGGAGAACACCGCCGTCCCGTCCGCGTCCTTCAGCGTCGAGGGGACGCCCTGCGCGCGCGGCGGGAGGACGACCGAGGGCTTGTAGAGGCGGCAGGCGTTGTGCGTCCCGGCGGTCCCGTCCACGGCGGCGTGGCGGTGCGCGGCGACGGTGAGCGCGGGGAAGGCCTCCTGCGAGTAGGCGACGGAGACCGAGTCGACGTGCGCTCCGTTGAGGACCGCGCCGACGCTGGGGATGGCGAGGCCGTCCGAGCCGGTGTGGCGCGAGGCCGCGTAGGTGAGGGAATACTCGATTTTCGCGCCGTATTGCGCGGCGGCGAGCTCGTCGCCGTCCGATTTGAGGGCCTGCGCGCGCTGGCGCGTGAGCGTCGGGTTGCCGCCCGTCTGCAGCTCCCAGTCGGCGAGCGTGCCGAGGACCGTCTTGTCCGGAGCGAAGAACTCCACTGCGCTTGTCGTTGACATTGTGCTTTTTCCTTCCGTTTGTGTCTGACGCGAATGGGGGCGCGGTTAGCGGATCGCGCCGGGGTCAGCGCGGCGTGAGGAACACGAGGTCGAAGACGGCGGAGGCCGTCCACGTCGGGACGGGCCTCTCGTCGCGGGCGGTCTGCACCTCGGCGGTCTTGAGCGCGGAGGGGTTGCCAGCCTCCGGCGCGAGGCGGAACTGGACGACGCACGAGCCCTCGCGGATCGAGAGGGGGTCCGCCTCCTCGTCCGTCGGCAGGAGGCGGCGCACCCGCATCACGAGCCTTTGGAGCGCGGCGCGGTCGCGGGCGTAGAAGTCGGCCTGCGCCCGGAAGTGCGCGACGGTGGCGGCGAAGGCGTTGAGCGCGGCCGTCTGCGACGCGCCCGCGTCGAACACGAGGCAGTCGGGGTTGCCGGGGTTCACGCCGAGGTAGGCGTTCTTGCCGGGGGCGAACCCCGTCGCCGCGCAGAGCGCGCGGAAGCACGCGGCCTCGGCGTTGGCGAGCGACTGCTCGTAGGGGACTTCGGTCATCTGACCCTCCTTCCGATTTCGTCCTTGATGATCTTGGCGAAGTTGCCGGCGTTGTCGCGGATGGCGCGCTCGATGAACTTCTCGTCGGCGCGGGAGCCCTTGGCGACGGTGCCGGGGCCGCGCTTGAACCACGTCCGCCCCTTCTCGTCGTGGATGCGGCGGGCGTATCTCCCGGCGGGCGCGTTCGACGCGACGAAGACCGAGAGCCGCCCAGGCGCGGCGAGCTCCGACTGGATGGACTTCTCCAGCCCGCCGGGGAACGTCCGCCGCGCCGTGCGCCTCTTGCGCCTCAGCGTCGCGGAGAGGACGGCGTTCGTCGGCGAGCGCGGGGCGTTCGCCTTCGCCTCGCGGACGGCGACGCGCCCGCACCTGACGAGGGCGCGGTCGACGTCGCCGCCGAGCCCCGCCAGCCTCGCGAGGGCGCGGCGGACCTCGCCGAGCCCGCTGATCTGGATTCCGTTCGCCATGTGTGCGACAATGGGGGAGGCGTTAGCGCGTGTTTTGTGGTATAATGGCCTCTCCAAGCCCCCTCGGCGGGGCGGCTAACGGCGAAACCACTTGAAACGGAAGGAGACATCGAACATGGGAACGACACGCGCATCCACGCTTTGCATCCTCGCGGCCGCCGCCTCGCTCGCGGCGCGGGCGGAGAAGATCGCCACGCGGGGGTGGGTCGAGAGGGTCGTCGCGGCGGCCGTCCAGACGAACGGACTCGACGAGGCGAGCGTCCGGGCGATCATGGAGGCCCGCGAGAACAACGACGAACTCTACGACGACGATGAGGGGCTTTACTACTACGTCCTGACGCGGACGGCGGACGGGCGCTACCACAACAGGCGCGTGGACGTGCGGAGCGCGGCGCGGACGGAGCTGGGCGCGTTCCAGGGCGCGTGGGTGACGCGCTCGACCGTGCCGGGGCTCCGCGCCGGGGACGCTCTCGGCTTCGCGTCGTCGGGCGGCGCGGTCGTCTTGAGGAACGCCTCGAACGAGTTCGCCTACGCCGAGGTGGCGCGGGCGGTCGGGACCAACTTCGCGTGGACGGAGGCGACGCTCACGAACGCGGTGGCGTGGGGCGGCGGCGCGGTCGGCCGCTACGAGATCGCGCTCAAGTCGGCGGACGGCGGCGCGGCGGGGCTCGAGCCATACCAGATGTTCGCGGAGGCGTGGATGGCGGCGACCGGCGAGGCGACGACGAACGCCTACGGGGGCGTTGACGCGGCCGTCCACTGGGCGACGAACGCGATCAGGCGCGAGGCGAGGACGGTCCTTGGCTTCGAGGCGAA
>CAVCXQ010000134.1:0-4030 GCA_963606275.1 uncultured Muribaculaceae bacterium
TGTCTGACAAGGGCTTTCCTGTGATTGGTCGGTAGTATAGCAGATTTCGGATGGGTCTGTAAAGCGAGCTTCAGCCGCAGGCATCGCCTTTCGGCGATGCGTGGCTTCCAGAAGTAAACGCACGGAGACCGTGCGTTTACTTCTGGAAGCCACAACCGTCGTCGAGGTCTGCTCCCACCGGAACGCTCTCAACCACCCTCTCAACTTCTCAACCTCTCAATATGGTATACTACGCGGCATGGAGAAGTTCGCGACAGACACCGACGTTTCTGAGAAGATGATTCTCAACGTGTTCACCGACGAGGACAAGGAAGGCAATGCCCCGATGAAGAAGTTCACGAGGGCAGCCGCGACCGTCGTCCTGACGGTCCTGGCCCTCTGCCTGCCCGGCGGCGCGGCCTTTGCGGCCTACGAGATCGGCGACGACCTGTCGCGCGAGGCGTTCTGGCGGAGCGATCCGGTGCTCTTCGTGCGTCAGCACGTGGACGACGGCTTCCAGTTCACGTCCGACCAGCGCGACGGGGCCGACTCGCGGCGCGACGGCGGCGTGACGTGCTTCGGCCTGCCCGTCTACGAGTCGCGCGTCGCGTTCGCGGACGGCGGCGGCGTCGCCCGCGTCGAGCTGACCCTCTACGGCGGCGGCGGCACGGAGGCGGTGCGCGAGTTCACCGGCGGCGACGGCCGGACGTTCCGCCGCCTAGAGCGCGTCGAGAAGACGATGACGCGGGAGGAGTTCTTCGCCGCGCTCAAGACGGCGCGCGCCCGGCTGACGGCGAAGGGCAAGCCGCCGGCGGCGACGGACGACGGCGTCCGCAAGGACACGGCGACGGTGCAGAAGGCGCAGTCGTGGCCGAAGACGGCGATCCCGACGCAGGCGACGCTCGTCTGGAACTACGCGCAGCGGGGGAAGGACGAGACGACGTTCGAGCCGGGGTTCATCCGCCTCTCCGTGGACGGGCCCTCGCGCCTCGCGGCGCCCGGCGGCGCCGCCGGGCGCGCGGCGAAGAAGGCGGCCGGCGCGAAGAAGGTCTCGGACAACGTCGTCCGCGACCCGCGCGGCGACGTCTTCATCGACGGCCTGCCGATGGTCGACCAGGGCCGGAAGGGCTACTGCTCCGTGGCGACGGCCGAGCGCGTCCTGCGCTACTACGGGCTTGACGTCGACGAGCACGAGCTCGCCGCCGCCGCCGGAACGTCCGCCGAGTCCGGCACGAGCACGCGGGCGATGAAGGAGGCCGTCGAGGCGATCGGCCGCCGGTACAGGCTCGGCACGGTCGTCTGCTACGGCGACTTCGAGAAGGGCGCGCGCGAGCGCATCGCCGGGATCGTCGACGAGGTCCGCGCCTACAACAAGGCGGCGAAGAAGCTCAAGAAGCCCGCGATCACCGACGACGTCTACGTCCGGCGCGAGGGGAACATGACCTACTACAGCCCCAGCGCGGTCGACGCGGCGATGGACGTCGAGGTGCGCAAGGAGATGCGCGTGAACGGTTCGCAGAAGGCGAAATACACGAAGTTCCGCAAGGACGTCCGCGACCAGGTCGCCAAGGGCGTCCCGCTCTTCTGGGGCGTGACGCTCGGCATCTACCCGGAGCCGGACAACCCGCAGGCGTCCGGCGGGCACATGCGTCTCGTCATCGGCTACAACGACAAGAAGAACGAGATCCTCTACACGGACAGCTGGGGGGCTGGGCACGAGCTCAAGCGGATGCCGTTCGACTGGGCGTGGACGATCTCGCACTGCCTGCTCTACATGAAGCCGCTGGGGAAGTAGGCAATGGGTTAGGAGTCGTTTGCGAACCTTCTATTCCCCTCCCGTCGCGTCCGTCCTGTCGCTTGCCGACGTGCGGCGCACTTCGGGGCAACGGCGTTCCCGCCGCCTCATCGCTATTCGGACGGCTCCCTTCTTTCAGCTGACGTGGAGGACGCGCTCCTTGATCTCCTGGGTGCGGCCCTGGTTCCAGAACTGCGAGCCGATGTAGCCGCAGGTGCGCCGCGCCACGTTGAGCCGCGCCTCGTCGCGGTTGCCGCACTTCGGGCACTGCCAGACGAGCTTGCCCGACTCGTCCTTCACGATCTCGATCTCGCCGTCGAACCCGCACGCCTGGCAGTAGTCGCTCTTCGTGTTCAGCTCGGCGTACATGATGTGGTCGTAGATGTACTTCATGATCGCCAGGACGGCCGGCAGGTTGTTCTGCATGTTCGGCACCTCGACGTAGCTGATCGCGCCGCCGGGCGAGAGCTTCTGGAACTTCGACTCGAGCTCGAGCTTGCGGAACGCGTCGATCGGCTCGGTGACGTGCACGTGGTAGGAGTTCGTGATGTAGTTGCGGTCCGTCACGCCCTTGACGATGCCGAAGCGCTTCTGCAGGCACTTGGCGAACTTGTAGGTCGTCGACTCGAGCGGCGTGCCGTAGAGCGAGTAGTCGATGTTCTCCGCCGCCTTCCACTTCGCCGTGTACTCGTTGAGCTTGCGCATGACCTCGAGGCCGAGGAGCTCGCCGTCCGGCTCCGTGAGCTTCTTGCCGACGAGCGCGTAGACGCACTCCCAGAGCCCGGCGTAGCCGAGCGAGATCGTCGAGTAGCCGCCGTGCAGGTACTTGTCGATCGGGGCGCCCTTCGGGAGGCGCGTCA
Organism: uncultured Muribaculaceae bacterium; assembly: GCA_963606275.1. Classification (GTDB taxonomy): domain Bacteria; phylum Verrucomicrobiota; class Kiritimatiellia; order RFP12; family UBA1067; genus UBA1067. The sequence continues at coordinate 2,635 of CAVCXQ010000134.1, forward strand.
GGGCCCCGTACTGCCAGAGGATCGGGGCCGCGTCGGAGAGCGTGCCGGTGAGCCGCTCGTGGCGGCACTGCAGGGCCTTGTGGCAGAGCTCGCAGCGCTCGTCCAGGATCTTCCAGAACTGCCCGAGGTCGCCGTGCGCCGAGAGCGCCGCGTCCACGAGGTTGATCGTGACGACGCCCTGGTTGAAGCGGCCGTAGTATTTCGGCTTGCCGTTCTCGTCGACGTAGGGCGTCAGGAACGAGCGGCAGCCCATGCACGTGTAGACGTTGCCGTTCCCGTTCTTGTCGATCTTGTATTCGAGCATCTTCTTCGCCGAGATGTAGTCCGGCACCATCCGCTTCGCGGTGCACTTCGCGGCGAGCTCGGTCAGGTACCAGTAGGGCGCGTCCTCGCGGACGTTCTGCTCCTCCAAAACGTAGATGAGCTTCGGGAAGGCCGGCGTGATGTAGACGCCCTGCTCGTTCTTCACGCCCTTGATGCGCTCGTTGAGCACCTCCTCGATGATCATCGCGAGGTCCTTCTTCTCGCGCTCGTCGCGCGCCTCGCCGAGATACATGTAGACCGTCACGAACGGGGCCTGCCCGTTCGTCGTCATCAGCGTGACGACCTGGTACTGGATCGTCTGGACGCCTTTCTCGACCTCCTTGCGGACGCGCCGCTCGACGATGGCGTCGAACTTGTCCTGCGCCATCGAGACGCCGGCCGTCTTGCACTCGTCGGCGAGCTCGCGGCGGATCGCCTGCCGCGAGACGTCCACGAACGGCGCCAGGTGCGTGAGCGAGATGGACTGCCCGCCATACTGGTTCGAGGCGACCTGGGCGATGATCTGCGTGGCGATGTTGCACGCCGTCGAGAAGCTCTTGGGCTTCTCGATCATCGTCTCGGAGATGACCGTCCCGTTCTGCAGCATGTCCTCGAGGTTCACGAGGTCGCAGTTGTGCATGTGCTGCGCGTAGTAGTCCATGTCGTGGAAGTGGATGATCCCCTCGCGGTGAGCCTGCACGACGTCCGGCGGCAGCAGCAGGCGCGCGGAGACGTCCTTGGAGACCTCGCCGGCCATGTAGTCGCGCTGGACGGAGTTGATGGTCGGGTTCTTGTTCGAGTTCTCCTGCTTGACGTCCTCGTTGTTGCACTCGATGAGCGAGAGGATGGCGCCGTCGGTCGTGTTGGCCTTGCGGGCGAGCTCGCGGCGGTAGCGGTAGACGATGTAGCGCTTGGCGATCTCGTGCGAGCCCATCTCCATGATCTTGTTCTCGACGACGTCCTGGATCTCCTCGACGGTCATCGCGCGGTCGCGCGCCGAGCAGACGCCGGCGACCTCCTCGGCGATGAGCTTGATGCGCCCCTCGCTCATCGCGTCCTTGTAGTCGACCGCGTTGTTCGCCTTGCGGATCGC
>CAVCXQ010000135.1:0-4012 GCA_963606275.1 uncultured Muribaculaceae bacterium
GCTTCAGGATCGTCAAGGAGCAGAGCTCGTCCGCCGGCGTCCGCCGCATCAAGGCGGTGATCGGGAACATGTAGCGCGGCGGAATCTCCCGCCGACCAGCGACCGATGGCGACGACGAACCAGTCCGTGACCGCGCCCTGCTGCCTGACCGTCGCCGGCTCGGATTCCGGCGGCAACGCGGGGGTCCAGGCCGACCTGCGGGCGTTCCACGCCTACGGAGTCCACGGCTGCACCGTCCTCGCCGCGCTGACGGCGCAGAACCCGTCCGGCGTGGCGGCGGCGATGCCGGTGCCGGCCGGGTTCGTCGCCGCGCAGCTGGACGCCGTCCTCGGCGTCTACGCGATCAGCGCCATGAAGACCGGGATGCTGTCCGACCCGGCGGCGGTGGACGTCGTCGCCGACCGTCTCGCGGCGCATCCGGAGATCGCGAAGGTGATTGACCCGGTGATGGTCGCGACGAGCGGCGCGAGGCTGGTCTCCGAGGAAGCCGTCCGCGCCATCCGCGCCCGGCTGCTCCCGCTGGCGACGCTCGTCACCCCGAACCTGCCGGAGGCGGAGGCGCTCTGCGGACTCGGTCCCGGCGCCCGCGACGCCGCGCGCGCCGAGGAGCTCGCCCGCCGCATCCACGGGGAGTTCGGATGCGCCGTCCTGGTGAAGGGCGGTCACGGAGACGGCGCGGCGGCGGTCGACGTCCTCTTCGACGGACGCGACGCGCTTGCCTTTTCGCTCCCGCGCGCGCAAAGCCCGGTCTCCACCCACGGGACCGGATGCTCGCTCGCGGCGGCGATCGCGGCGGAGCTGGCGCTCGGGCGCGGCCTCGCGGCGGCGGTCGGCGGCGCGAAGCGATACGTGCGGGACGCGATCGAGAACGCCCGCTTCGTCGGGCCGGGCTGCGGGGTGCTAGGCTTCGTGGATGGCGCGGCGGACGCGACGCCGGTCGCGCCGTCCGCCGCCGGCGGACGCCTCCCGGTCGTCGCCGTCGTGGGACTTGGACTGATTGGCGGCTCGTTCCTCAAGGCGGCGCGGCGGGCGGGATACGAGACCGTCGCCCTGCACCACGGCGAGAGCGAGGGGCTGGAGCGCGCGGACGTCGTGCTCGTCTGCCTTCCGCCGGAGGCGATCGTGCCGTGGGTCCGCGAACACGCCGCGCGGTTCGGGCGCGGGGCGACGGTGGTTGACATCTGCGGGGTGAAGACGGAGATCTGCCGCGAGATGGAGAAGATGCCGAAGCCGGGAGGATGGCGCTTCGTTGGCGGACATCCGATGGCGGGCAAGGAGGTGTCCGGCTACGCGAACTCGATGGCCAGCCTCTTCGTCGGGAGGTCGATGGTGCTGTGTCCGGAGCCCGGCGACGCGGACGTGGCGGCGCTGGAACGGCTATTCCGCTCGCTTGGGTTCGCGAGGGTCGTCGTCGCGACGCCGGAGCGGCACGACGAGATGATCGCCTTCACCAGCCAGCTCGGCCATGTCGTCGCGTCCGCCTACGTGCAGGACCCGCGGATGGCGGAGTCGGTTGGTTTTTCCGCCGGGAGCTTCGCGAACATGTCGCGCATAGCGTCCGTGGACGCGGAGACGTGGGCGTCGCTCTATCTTGCCGACCGCGAGGCGCTGCTGGACGCGCTGGACGGCTTCGTGGGGAGGCTTGGCGGGTTTCGCCGGGCGCTGGAGGCGCGCGACGAGGCGGGGCTTCGCGCGTTCGTCGCGGCCGGCGCGGCGGCGAAGCGCGCCGAACTCGCCCGCGCCGCTGACACCTTGAATTGACGTCCACGAAAACCGCCGACCGCACGCCATCCTCGCTCGTCGCGACCGCTCCTTCGCCCTGACCTGTGCGGGCGACGCAAGTCGCGGAGCCCATCCAGCCGGCAAAGACGACGCCGTCCGCGTTCGGAGCGAAGGTGACGGTCACCTCGGTGCCGGCTTCGTATGTGCCGTCATCGTTCTGCGGCGCCGGCGAGAGTGTGACGGACGCGAACTCGGAGCGGCATTCGCCGATCTCCAGCATGGCCCCGGACGGCGTCTCGCCGTCGGACACGATCCAGGTGCGGTTCAGTCCGTCCGCGACGGCGACGGAAAGCCCCGTCGGCTCCGGCGCGTCCTCGCCGTAGCGCGTGTAGTAGTATTTCTTGTCGTCATCCGAGACCTCCGCCCACGGGGTCATCCGCGAGGAGTCGGCGATGAACGCCGCCCACTTGGAGTTCGCCCCCGGCACGAAGAAGCGCAGGTCGCGCGATTTGCAGTTGGAGAACGGGTTCGCCGTGCCGAGCGTGTAGGTGAACCACCGCTCCCAGGTGATGTCGCGAAGGCTGCTCGGCAGCGGATGACGAGCTGGAGAACCTCCCCGGCATGCCGAGCGCGGAGAACAACGTCTGGCGGTATTACGCCCAAGGTGAGGAGGGCAATCCGACAAACGCGGCGTGCATCGTGAAGGGGGACTGGATCATCGGGGCGAAGTATGAGTCGGCGTATAACGAACTCTGGCTTTACGACTATTACGCCGGCGAGGGCGTGCTGAACATGCTCAAGACGATCATTGAGACGAAGGACGAAACGCAGGTGTCGCCGTCGAAGATCATCTGGATAAATGGTTGGAGCAAGGCTCCGGTGACCGAGCTCTGGATGACCGACCTGGCGACGACGATCAGGTGGAACAGCGACAAGACCTACAACAGCTTCGGCGGGCTGCCCAGGTTCGGCAGCCGCGGAGCGAAGGCGGGGAATCCGAACATCCGGAGGATCTACGTCAAGAGCGACGTGTTGGAGTTCACGGGCGGCGAGAACCTGATCAACTGCTATTACCTGACGAACATCGTCCTGAGGTGTCCGAACCTGGTGAGGTGGAACGGCGGCAGCGAGGGTATCATGTCCGGGACGTCGCTGACGAACGAGATCACGGAAGTGGTGTCGCCGAACCTGCAGGAGATGTCGGGCGGCGCGCTCGGGGGATGCATCACCGGGTCGTTCGTTGCGACGAACCAGCTGGGGCAGATAAGCTCTTTCGGGCAGTGCACGAACGTGTATCTGCGCGGCGACAACTACGTGGGGAACAACGGTGGGGCGACGGGGGAGCTGCTGCGCGGCAACACGGTGGTGAAGTCGATGACGCTGATCTGGCCGGAGATCGAGAGATTCGGGTCTAGCGAATGGACGCAGAGCTCGGTGCTGGAGGACTTCACGGTCTACATGCCGAAGCTGACGAACGTGGTTTCCGGCACGATGAGCCAGGCGACGAAGCGGAAGAAGACGACGATCCTCGGCCCGGCGCTGTCGACGAACGTGGTGAAGCAGCTGGTGGCCGGGATGTCGCCTTGGGTGGACTCGGCGACGTCGCAGCGCGAGCGCGGCGTCCTGTATTGCTCGAAGAACTGGGGATGGAAGAAGCTGGCGACGAAGCTGGAGGCGGGGACGTATGAGGCGGAGAACGCCCCGGAAGGGTGCTTCGGCGTGTTCGTCGGCTACACGCGCGTCTACATGGTGCATCTGCCGCAGGACGGCGAGCCGGTCCTCGGCATGATCATGGTGGTCAGGTAGGGCTTCCGCCAGGGCCGAAGTCCGCAGCGAGCCGCTCTAGGATGTCTTGGGGACAGACCCCAAGCCCTGGAATGTCTTGGGGACAGACCCCAAGCCCTGGGGAATACCTGGGGACAGAAGACCTGGGGACAGACCCTAGAGACAGAAGACCTGGGACAGACCCTAGAGGCTACGGAGGTTACTGGGGGTGCTGGGTCATTTACGGCTACCTTACGAAAATCGTAAGATAGTCGTAAGGCAGTCGTAAGGCTTCTTTCGCCGAAATATGCCATAATGCTCATCGTCGAGACGGATGATTCGCCCGACAACCAAAAGGAGGTGCAGAAATGGCAAGAACGAACAGAATCAAGTCCAACGGCGACGCATACTACCACGTCATGTCTCGGACTAACGACAAGAGGTTCCTCTTCGAGGGGAGCGACGTGAAGACAAAGCTAGTCGACGCCATTCAGCGCGCGGCAGGGTTCAGCGGCGTCAGGCTCGT
>CAVCXQ010000136.1:0-3986 GCA_963606275.1 uncultured Muribaculaceae bacterium
GAACAGAAAGAGAGTCCTGCTCGTGGGCGCCGGCGGCGTCGCGGGCGTCGCCGCCGCCAAGATGGCGCGCAACCCCGAGACCTTCGGCGAAGTCCTCGTCGCCTCGCGCACCGAGGCGCGCTGCCGCGCCATCAAGGCCGACGTCGAGTCGCGTCCCTGGTTCGCCGAGAAGGGCGTCACCACCGCGTTCTCCACGGCGCAGGTCGACGCGATGGACGTTCCGCGCCTGACCGCGCTCGTCAAGGAGTTCAGGCCCGACCTCGTCATGAACATCGCCCTCCCCTACCAGGACCTCGCGATCATGGACGCCTGCCTCGCCGCCGGCGTCTCCTACCTCGACACCGCGAACTACGAGCCGCCGGACGAGGCGCACTTCGAGTATTCCTGGCAGTGGGCCTACCGCGAGCGCTTCGAGAAGGCCGGGCTCACCGCGATCCTCGGCTGCGGCTTCGACCCCGGCGTCACCCAGGTGTTCTCCGCCTACGCGCAGAAGCGCCACTTCGACACGATCGAGACGCTCGACATCCTCGACTGCAACGGCGGCGACCACGGCTACCCGTTCGCCACCAACTTCAACCCGGAGATCAACATCCGCGAGGTCGCCGCGAAGGGCTCCTACTGGGTCGCCGACCCGGCGGCGGACTCCCCGGAGGTGCCGGTCGAGGCGCGCAAGGCCTTCGCCGGGGGCTACTGGATGGAGACCGCGCCGATGGCGATCAAGCGCGAATACGACTTCGCCGAGGTCGGCCGCAAGGACATGTACCTCCTCCACCACGAGGAGCTCGAGTCTCTCGGCTGCAACCTGAAGGGCATCCGGCGCATCCGCTTCTTCATGACGTTCGGGCAGAGCTACCTGACCCACCTGAAGTGCTTCGAGGACGTCGGCCTGACGCGCATCGACCCGATCGACTTCAAGGGACAGAAGATCGTGCCGATCGAGTTCCTGAAGGCGCTCCTGCCCGACCCGGCGTCGCTCGGCCCGCGCACGAAGGGCAAGACGAACATCGGATGCATCTTCCACGGGCTCAAGGACGGCAGGCCGGTCGACTACTACGTCTACAACGTCTGCGACCACCAGGAATGCTACCGCGAGGTCGGCTCGCAGGCGGTCAGCTACACGACGGGCGTCCCGGCGATGATCGGAGCCAAGCTGTTCCTCGAGGGGAAGTGGACGAAGCCCGGCGTGCACACGTGCGAGGAGTTCGACCCCGACCCGTTCATGGCGGAGCTGAACGCGCAGGGCCTTCCCTGGCGCGAGGACTTCAACCCCGTCAAGGTGCCGTGAGGACGCCGTTCTACCTGATCGACGAGGCGGCGCTGGAGCGCAACTGCCGCACGCTCGCGCGCGTCCGCCGCGAGACGGGCGCGAAGGTCCTGCTCGCGCAGAAGGCCTTTGCCGCGTGGAAGACGTATCCGCTGCTGGCGCGGCATCTCGACGGCACCACGGCGAGCGGACTCTACGAGGCGCGGCTGGCCTCGGAGGAGATGCCGGGGCGCGAGAACCACGTCTACGCCCCCGCGTTCTCCGAGGCCGACTTCCGCCGGATCCTCCGCATCTGCGACCACGTCGTCCTCAACTCGCCGTCGCAGGTCGAGAGGTTCGCGGCGCGGGCGCGCCGCGCCGGCGTCTCGCCAGGACTCCGCGTCAACCCGCGCTACAGCGAGATCAAGACGGCGCTCTACGACCCCTGCGCGCCGGACTCGCGCCTCGGCGCGCCGCGCGAGGCCGTCTCGGCCGCCGTCGCCGCCGCCGTCGACGGACTCCACTTCCACGCGCTCTGCGAGCAGGGCGCGGACGTCTTCGCGCGTGTCCTGGAGCGCTTCGAGGCGCAGTTCGCCGAGTTCCTGCCGCGCATGAAGTGGGTGAACTTCGGCGGCGGCCACCACGTCACGCGAAAGGGCTACGACATCCGCCTACTCGTCCGGACGCTCAAGGCGTTCCGCCGCCGCTGGCCGCACCTGACGGTCTACCTCGAGCCGGGCGAGGCCGTCGCGCTCGACGCGGGGACGCTCGTCGCGTCCGTGCTCGCGGTCGAAGACTTCGGGACGGGGCGGCACTTCGCGATCCTCGACACGAGCACCGAGTGCCACATGCCAGACGTGATCGAGATGCCGTATCGTCCGCGCGTCGCCGGCGCGGGGGAGGCGGACGAGAGGCGGTTCACGTACCGCCTCGGCGGGCCGACGTGCCTGGCGGGGGACGTGATCGGCGACTATTCGTTCGACGCGCCGCTCAGGCCGGGCGACCGGGTCGTCTTCGAGGACATGGCGATCTACACGATGGTGAAGAACAACACGTTCAACGGGATGCCGCTGCCGGCGATCGCCCTTCGGACGAAGGCCGGCCGCCTCCGGACGCTCCGCCGATTCGGCTACGACGACTTCAAGTCGCGCCTGTCGTAGAGCCACTCTCGCAGAGCCCCACATCTAAAAAATCGCAAAATCGCATCCCCGGTTGACAGTCGCGGGCGAAATAGGATATACTACGCACCCGTAATCATTACAGAATCAGAGAAATCACAGACAAGAAAACATTGCAGAACCTGGAAAGCTGAGCGGACGCGCCCCCTCCCGGACGGGATCGCACGAGATGCAAGCGTACCCAAGAAAGCCCAACGTCATGGAACACAAACGATTGAAAATCGCGATGCTCCTGGCTGCGACTCTCCTCGCATCCGCATCGCTCCACGCCGCGCCCATCAAATTCTGGCTGAACCTGTACGACTACGAGTCCTCGTCGCAGCAGCCCGTCGGCGACATCGAGGGCAACCTGGCCTATTTCTTCGTCGTCGGGAAGAACGGCACGACCTCGATCGAGTCGATCACCGAGCGGCTGGACGCCGGCGAATCGGTCTCGTCCTATTCCCTCGGACACGCGGCCGTGCAGAACGCCCAAGTCATGTCCGACGGGAACGCCCTGAACCCGTCGTCGCTGGACGCCGGCAGATACTCGTCCTTCGCCCTGCTCTTCAACGCGAAATCGGAGGCGGACATCCTCGGCGGGAGCAAGTACGTGGTCATCTCCGGCTCTTCGATGGACCAGACGGTACGCAAGCATGCGAGCGTCGCACAGTTCACGCACCTTTATGCCGGAACGGTGGCATTGGACGCGGAAAACTGGAAGACCGTCGGATCCGTGCCGGAGCCGACGAGCGGCATCCTGACGCTGATCGGCATCGCCGCACTCGCCCTCCGCCGCAAGCGCATGGCGTAGGCGAAAGGCCGGACAGGTCGAACGGCCGTCACGGAGGGCGACGCATGAAAGACACGTTTGCCGCGTTGGTGCGCGACTCGTCCGCCCGCTCGTTCTCCCTTCGGACGACAGCGGCCGACGCGGCGATTCTCGCTGTTCTCGGCGCATCCGCCGGCGGCGCGGCGTTCTTCCTCGGACGCGAGACGGGCTTCGCCTGGCGCGCGCTCGCCGCCCTCCAGGCCGCCGTCGCCGCCGGGTCGTGCTTCGCCGTCCTCCGCTCGCTCGTGCCGATGGCGCTGTCGCTCTCGTTCGCGGACATGATGCGCCTGCGCACGGCGTTCTACGTCTGGACGGTCTGCCTCGTCGGGCTGGTCGCGCTCGGGCCGGTGACGCGGGCGGTGTTCTCGGCGTTCAGCGCGGCCTCCGCCGGCCTCGCGCTGACGCTCGCGTCGGTCGCCCTGACGGTGCGCTTCCTGCGGAGCGGATCGCTGACGGCGCTGGCGCTCGCGTCCGCCTGCGCCGGCCTGACGCTCGGCGTGTCCGCGTTCGGGTTCGTCGCGGCGGCTGTCTCGCTTGCCGTCCTGAAGGTCGCGGCAGTCCGCCTGCTGCGGTACGACGGCACGCCGTGGAAGGACGAGCTGGACCCGCGAATGGTCGACTACTTCGCCGACCCGCTCGTCAGGACGCGGGTCAACTGGGTGCTGGCGCTATGCTTCTTCGCGTGCGCCGCGCTGTCGTTCTTCTCCGTGCGGGCGGACGTCGCGCCCGCCGTCGCCGCGAGGCTGCGCGTCCC
>CAVCXQ010000137.1:0-3960 GCA_963606275.1 uncultured Muribaculaceae bacterium
GGCGTGTAGGCGTCGTAGACGCCCTGGTTGTGCGTCTTGTGGTAGGTCGTGAAGATGTGGTGGAGCTCCGGCGACGGCGTGTAGCCGTAGGTCGTGCAGGCCTCCTCCGCCATCTTGATGCCGCCGTAGGGCATGAACGCGCGCTTCAGCGGCTTGTCCGTCTGCAGGCCGACGACCTTCTCGAGCGACTTGTCGAGATAGCCCGGCTTGTGCGAGGTGATGGACGAGACGACGTCCGTGTCCAGGTCGAGAACGCCGCCCTTGGCGCGCTCCGCCTTCTGGAGTTCCTGGAGCTTGCCCCAGAGCTTGTCCGTGGCCTCAGTTGCCGGCGCGAGGAACGACTCGTCCCCGTCGTAAGGCGTGTAGTTGAGGCGGATGAACTCGGAGACGTTGATTTCCTTCTCCCAGCGTCCGCCCTCAAATCCGTTCCATTGTTCGAATTTCATCGCTTTTCAGCACTTTCTTTCAGTTTTGGCGATCCGGTCCTCAGGCCGAACCTATTGTGTGTTAGAGGCGGCTAATTATACCATATTTTGGGTTTCGGCACAAGGGGGCCGTTCAGCCGCCCAGGAGAACTACGACGGGATGTGGCGGCTTCGCCGGATTACAATAAATGGGGGGGGGGGGCGATGCGCATCTGACCCGCATCGCCATTGAGCGAAATCGCATTTTCGCGAAATCAAAGTGGCAAACTCGGGTTATACCAAAACCCGCCTCTCGCCGTTCGCCGTGCGGCGAGTGAGAATATGTGGTGTCGTCGGACAGCAAGGCTGTCGGGAGATATTGTATAATGCGCACCAAACACCGAGAAAGGATTTGAACGACCCTCGACCATGGCAGTATCACTAGAACTGGAGCATTCCCTCGGCGATCCGGTCGCTGGGGTGGACGAGGCCGGACGCGGCCCGCTGGCGGGCGGCGTCTACGCCGCCTGCGTGAGCGTCCCGCTCGCGCTGGCGGAGGAGCTTCTTCGCGACGCCTGGGCGTCCGTGAACGACTCCAAGAAGCTGACCCCGCGCCGGCGCGAGGCTCTGGCCGCGGCGATCAAGTCCACGCCAGGCTGCACCTGGGCGGTCGCGTCCGCCAGTCCGGCGGAGATCGACCGCCTCAACATCCTGAACGCGACGCACCTGGCGATGCGCCGCGCCGCCGAGGACGTCGCCGCGAAGCTCGGCGCGGACAGCCTCGAGGCGGCGGACGTCTCGATCCTCGTGGACGGCCTGCCGGTGGCTTCGCTGCCGAACTCGACGAGCGTGGTCAAGGGGGACTCCAAGTCGCTGCTGATAGCGGCGGCGTCGATCCTGGCGAAGACTGCGAGGGACGCCGACTGCCTCCGTCTGGAGCGCGAATACCCCGGCTACGGGTTTGCGAAGCACAAGGGATATCCGACGCCGGCGCACGTCGCCGCGCTCATGCGGCTCGGGCCCTGCCCGGAGCACCGCCGCAGCTTCGCGCCGGTCGCCGAAAGTCTCGTCGGCCACGGCGGAGCGGCAGAGCGACAGGGATAGCCGCAAGTCCTTGTTCAGCGGACGAAGTGCTTGACCTTCGGCGTCCAGCCGCGGGCCTCGTCCTCGGACATCTGCGCGAAGCTCATGACGATCAGCAGGTCGCCGACCTTGCCCTGGTGCGCCGCCGCGCCGTTCAGGCAGCAGACGTGGCTGCCGCGCTTCCCCGGGATCGCGTAGGTCTCGAAGCGGTTGCCGTTCGCGACGTCCGCGCAGAGGATCTTCTCGTAGGGCAGGATCCCCACCGCCTCCATGTCGTCCGGGTCGAGCGTCAGCGAGCCCTCGTAGTCCAGGCACGCCTCCGTCACCCGGATGCGGTGGAGCTTTGATTTGAGGATCGTCAGATTCATTGTCTCCAGATGCCTTTCCAGCCCGTTTGTCCTTCGCCCTTTGTCGTTTGTCGTTTGTCCTTCTCCGACCGTCCGATGACGACAGCCGACAGACGACCGACAGCCGACGGCCGACGACGGCCGATGGCGCTATTCGCCTGCCTTTTCCTCTATCATCTCGCGGGTGACGACGACCTTCTTCATCTTGGCGTTGCCGGGGGCATCGTACATGACGTCGGTCATGAGGCGCTCCATCTCGGCGCGGAGGCCGCGGGCGCCCGTCTTGCGCGCGAGCGCCGCCTGCGCAAGGGCCTTCAGCGCGTCCGGCTCGAAGGTGAGCTCCACGCCGTCCATCGCCAGGAGCTTCTGGTACTGGCGCACGAGCGAGTTCTTCGGCTCGGTCAAGACGCGCACGAGGTCGTCCTCGGAGAGGTCCTTCATCGTCGTGATGACGGGGAGGCGTCCGGTGAACTCCGGGATCAGCCCGAACTTCACGAGGTCCTCCGGGCGGACGTCCTGCGGGTTGACGCCGTCGGACTTCTCGTCCTTGGCGTCCTTCTTCTCGCCGTTCGCGCCGAAGCCGATGACGTGGGCGTCCTTGCGGGCGGCGACGATCTTGTCGAGTCCGACGAACGCGCCGCCGCAGATGAAGAGGATGTTGGTGGTGTCGACCTCGATGTATTCCTGGTCGGGGTGCTTGCGCCCGCCCTTCGGCGGGATGCGGCACGTCGTGCCCTCGACGATCTTCAGCAGCGACTGCTGGACGCCCTCGCCGCTCACGTCGCGCGTGATCGACACGTTGTCCGTCTTCGACGCGATCTTGTCGATCTCGTCCACGTAGATGATGCCGCGCTTGGCGAGCTCGACGTTGCCGTCCGCGTTCTGCAGGAGGTAGCGCACGAGGTTCTCGACGTCCTCGCCGACGTAGCCGGCCTGGGTGAGCACCGTCGCGTCGCCGATCGCGAACGGGACGCCGAGCATCTTCGCGAGCGTCCGCGCGAGGAGCGTCTTGCCGCAGCCGGTCGGCCCGATCAGCAGGATGTTCGACTTCTCGATCTCGACGTCGGCGAAGGCGTCCGCGCCATTCCCCGTTCCCCGTTCACCTTTTCCCTTCTTCTCCGTCGCCTCCAGGCGGCGGTAGTGGTTGTGGACGGCGACGGAGAGGACTTTCTTGACCTCGTCGTGTCCGATGACGTATTGGTCGAGGAACGCCTTGATCTCCTTCGGAGTGGGCGTGGGCGGGAGTGGCGGGACGTCGCAGGACGCCTTCTTGCCGATGCCGGCGCGGGCCTTCACGTCTTCCGGCGCGCGCTCCATGATCAGCTGGTGCGCCTGCTCGACGCACTCGACGCAGATGCCGCCGTCGACGCCGGGAAGGACGGGGATCTCCTTGGACGACCGCCCGCAGAGCGAGCAGCGGCACTCTTCTTCTTCTCTCTTCTTCTTCATGTTATGCTATGCAAACTCCGAGTTGGAGGACGACCGACAACCGACGACCGACGACGGCACCATGCACTAAGCACTATGCACTAAGCACCGCGCCGTCAGGCGCCGGCGCCAAGCACCTCGTCCACCAGCCCCCACTCCTTCGCCTCTTCGGCGGACATGAAGTAGTCGCGCTCGGTGTCGCGCACGACGTCTTCGAACTTCTTGCCGGAATGCTTGGCGAGGATGCCGTTCAGGACGTCCTTCAGGCGGAGGATCTCCTTGGCGGTGATCTCGATGTCCGTCGCCTTGCCCTCGGCGCCGCCGGAGGGCTGGTGCACCATGATGCGCGCGTTCGGGAGCGCGAAGCGGCGGCCCTTCGTGCCGGCGGAGAGCAGGACGGCGCCCATGGACGCGGCCTGGCCGATGCAGTAGGTCGCGATCGGGCACTTGACGAACTGCATCGTGTCGTAGATCGCGAGCCCCGCCGTGACGCTGCCGCCCGGCGAGTTCACGTAGACGGAGATCTCCTTCTTCGCGTCCTGCGACTGCAGGAAGAGGAGCTGGGCGCAGATGGCGTTCGCCATCTCGTCCGCGACCTCGCCGGAGATGAACACGATGCGGTCGAGGAGGAGGCGCGAGTAGATGTCGTACGTCCGCTCGCCCTTGCCCGTCTGCTCGACGACGTAGGGGATCATGTA
>CAVCXQ010000138.1:0-3958 GCA_963606275.1 uncultured Muribaculaceae bacterium
ACCAACGTTGGCTTCATCTCGCTGACGCTTCCTTTCCTTTGTGTGAGATACCGCATATTATACCACTTTCCGGCGCGACGCTGCTCCGAGAACGCCAGTCAATGATACCACGGCAAGGGAAGCCCCGAAATGGTATAATTCGCGGGCAGACGCAGACTCAAGAAGATGGCAAGGCCAAAGATACTCATCGTCGACGACGAGAAGCCGCTCCGCGACATGCTCGCGAAGTGGTTCGCACCGTCGTGCGACTGCCTCACGGCGCCAGACGCCGCGGCGGCGATGGACGCCGTCCGCGCCAACCCCGACCTCTCCCTCATGGTCAGCGACGTCAGGATGCCGGGCGAAAGCGGCGTCGAGCTCCTGAAGAAGGCCAAGGCCGCGAACCCGTCGATGGCCGTCATCCTCCTCACCGCCTACGGGACCGTCGACCTCGCCGTCGAGGCGATGAAGGACGGCGCGGACGACTTCTTCCAGAAGCCCGTCACCGACATGAAGGCGTTCGAGCTCCGCGTCGCCAAGGCCATCCGCGCCTCCGACCTGGCGAAGGAGGCGGCCGCGAGCGCGGGCGACGGCGACGCGCCCGGCGGCGAGCTCGACGGCTTCACCGGCGGCTCGCCGGCCATGCGCCGCGTCTACGCCGTCATCCGCAAGGTCGCGCCGTCCGACGCGACGATCCTGGTCGAGGGCCCGAGCGGCTCCGGCAAGGAGCTCGCCGCGCGCGCCATCCACCGCCTCTCGCGCCGCGCAGGCGGCCCGTTCGTCGCCGTCGAGTGCTCCGCGTTCTCCGGCGACCTCCTCAAGTCCGAGCTGTTCGGATACGAGCCGGGCACCTTCACCGGCGGGCTCAAGGACGGCAAGAAGGGATGCATCGAGGAGGCCGACGGCGGCACGCTCTTCCTGGACGAGATCGGCGAGATCGACATGCCCACCCAGATCGCCCTCCTGCGGACGATCGAGTCGAAGTCCGTCCGCCGCCTCGGCGGCGCGGCGGAGAAGCCCGTCGACTTCCGCCTCGTCGCCGCCACCAACCGCAACCTGTCGAAGATGGTCGCCGACGGCAATTTCCGCGAAGACCTCTACTACCGGCTGAACGTCATCGACGTGCGGATGCCGGCGCTGAAAGACCACCCGGAGGACGTCGCGCCGCTCGTGAGGCGCTACCTGAAGGAGTTCTCCGCCGCGAACGGCGGACACGTCACCGGCATCGACGAGTCCGCGCTGAAGGCGCTCGCGGCGTATCCGTGGCCGGGCAACGTGAGGCAGCTCCGCAACGCCGTCGAGAAGATGGTCGTGCTCGCCTCCGGCCCGACGCTGACCGCCGCCGACCTGCCAGAGGAGATCGCGGCTCCGGCCCCTGTCTCTGACGCCTCTCGCGCCCCTCACGTAGCCTCCCAGGCCACCCTCGCCGAGACGGAGAAGGCGCAGATCCTCGCGGCGCTCTCGGAGTGCGGCGGCAACAAGTCGAAGGCGGCCGCCCTTCTCGGCATCTCGCGCCGCACCCTGCACCGCAAGCTCAGGGAATGGAAGTCCGACGAGGCATGAGCGACGACGCCTACAGGAACGTCCCCACGCAGCAGCTGACGGTCAGGAGCCGCCTGCTGAAGATCCCCGGCCTCAAGCTGATCGCGAAGGTCGGCGACGGCGGCATGGCCGAGGTCTGGAAGGCGTGGGACATCAAGAACCAGCGGCTCGTCGCCGTCAAGATCCTCGACCGCAAGCTGTCCGGCGACGGCGGGGAGGTCCGCCAGTTCCGCACCGAGGCGCGGATGATGGAGGAGATCCGCCATCCGGGCATCGTCCAGGCCTACGACTTCGGCAACGGCAACGGCAACTGGTACTTCGTCATGGAGTTCGTCGACGGCTACAACTTCGCCGACCTCCTGCGGCGCAAGCAGCACGTCGGCGAGGCGGACTGCCTGCTCATCTGCGAGTCGGTCGCCGTCGCCCTCGACTACGCCTGGAACGAGCACGGCGTCGTCCACTGCGACGTCAAGCCGGAGAACCTGATGATCAACGGCGATGGCGTCGTGAAGATCACCGACCTCGGCATCTCGCACCGGTTCTGCTTCCGCGAGGGGATCCAGCAGGCGGCCGACCACGTGCTGGGCACGCCGGCCTACATCTCGCCGGAGCAGGTCTACGGAGACGTCGAGCCGGACTGCCGCGCCGACATCTACTCGCTGGGGGCGACGCTCTACCACCTCGCCACCGGGCGGGTGCTCTTCCCGGGGCTGGACGCGGACGCGACGATGCGCGCGCAGTGCGACGAGGGCTCGCGGGCGAAGGACCCGCGGGCGTATCGCCCGGAGCTCTCGGAGGGCTTCTGCCAGGTCCTGGAGGCGATGCTGGTGAAGAACCGCGACTACCGCATAGCCTCGTGGAAGGACGTCTACCAGATGTGCCGCGACGTCGAGGGCGGGGTGCGCTTCAAGCCCCGCGACGACTCCGCCGCCAGGTCGTCCGTCAGTCTCGTCTCTCCGTAGCCGCCGGCGCGTCGAGCAGGCGGATGCTGCGCCACGCGCCGCGCCGCCAGCGCACCAGCGAGCCGGCGCTGATCACGACCACGTAGACCACCATCGTCGCCCACAGCGCCGGCATCGTGTCGTGCACGGCGCGGACGGCGAAGACGAGCGGCAGCCACAGTCCGAACGCGTTCAGCAGCATCCAGACCATCACGAACCGCGTGTCCCCCGCGCCCTTCAGAGCCCCGCAGAGAATCACGTCCGCCGCGTCGAAGAGCATCCACGCCGACATCAGGCAGAGAAGCGTCGTGCCGAGGGAGCGGAAGCCCTCGGGGTCTGCGAGGTCGGGCGAGGCGTATAGCGAGAGGATGGGGCCCCGCAGGGCCAGCACCGCGAGGCAGGCGACGAGCACGAAGCCCAGCCCAAGCGCCATCGTCCGCCGCAGCGCGAGCCGCGCCCCGGCGTCGTCGCCGCGCCCGCGGGCCTGGCCGACGAGGGTCTGGACGCCGATCGCGAAGCCGGTCATCGGCGCGAACAGCAGGTAGTTCACGGTGAAGCAGGCGTTGGACGCCGCGAAGGCCTCTCCTCCCACCTCGCCGGTCACGAAGACGAAGACCGTGAACGACAGCATGTTCAGCACCTCGTAGCCTCCGGCCGGCACGCCGAAGCGCAGGAGCCGCCGCACGAGCGCGGCGACGCCGGGCAGCCCGAAGCCGCCGAACGCGCCGGCCCGTCGCGCCACGACCGCCAGGACCGCGCACTGCGCCGCCAGCGAGGCGACGGTCGCCCACGCCGCCCCCGCGACGCCCCCTGCTGGCAGCGAGACGCCCAGCCAGGGGACGGACGCGCCGAAGATCAGCAGCGGGTCGAGCGCGACGTTGAGCAGGTTGCCCGCCAGCCCCGCCCAGAACACGGTGCGCGTCCGCCCCAGCCCCGTGAGATACGAGATCGCCGCCATCTGCAGGTAGACGAAGACCGAGCCGGCCATCATCGCGCCGAAGTATGAGCGCTCCATCGCCGCCATCGCCGTGGTCTCGGCGGTCCAGCCGAGAATCCGCCACCCCAGCGCCGCGGCCCCGGCCGTCGGGACGAGCGCCGCCAGCGACACCCAGACGGACGCCGCGAAGCTCCGGCGGCAGCCGTCGGCGTCGTTCGCACCGTGGAACTGCGCCACGAAGACGCCGGAATAGCCGACGACGGACTGGAAAAACGCGAGGAACACCCACGCGAGCGTCGTCGCCGGGAGCACGGCCTCGAGCGCGGCGACGGAGAACCGCGCCAGGAAGGCGCGGTCCACGGCCTGCATCGCCGCCGCGTTGACCATCCCCAGCGCCAGCGGCCAGACCAGCCTCAGTATGTCTAGATACGGCCTGAAGTTCATCCGGACGATGGCGCGGAGTATACCCTATTCCGCCTCCCCCGGTCAAGCGCGCCCGTTCGCCGCCGCCAAGCCGCGAGGGACGGCTTATGGTATAATCGTCGCCGACATGGAAGCA
>CAVCXQ010000139.1:0-3949 GCA_963606275.1 uncultured Muribaculaceae bacterium
TGGGTCATTTCCGCGAGCTGGGCGACGGTGAGGCCCTTGGCCTCGCGCGCCTCCCTCAGCGTCTTTCCGAATTCGATCATCTCGTTCACTCCCGTTCGTTGTTGAAAGATTTAACTCCGATCCGTATTGCTCTCGCTACCGCTTCGCAGAATAGGCTTCGGAAAACCGTCCAATTCCATGAGAACGGCCTTGAAGGGGATTTGTTTCCGGTTGGCTTCTGCAAAGCAGACAGCAACCAGCGGAGCGGTAGCGAGAGCAACAATCATCGGAGTTAAATATTTCGTTTTCGTGTCTAGAGTTCCTCTCTTTCCGATTCCGCGCCAATGTCGTCAGCGTTGGCGAAGGATTCGTCGGAGAATGCGTCGGCGGCATCCGTTTCCGTCTCTGGCGAAGCGTCCGCGCCGTCGGACGGGGCGTCGGCGGCGCCCTCGTTGAAGACGGCGAGGAGCTCCTCCTGCGACATGATGATCTGGCGGGGGCCCATGCCCTGGGGCTCCGAGACGATGCCGCGCTTGGCGAGCAGGTCGAGGATCGAGGCGGCGTGGTTGTAGCCCCAGCCGAGCTGGCGCTGGAAGTGCGACGTCGAGGCGCGGCGCGTGTTGATGACGCACTCGACGGCCTTCTTGAAGTCGTCCGCCTCGGCGTCCGCCTTGACCTGGGCGCGGGCCTCGGCCTTGGCGGCCTTGGCGGTCTCGGCGTCCGCCTCGGGATCGCTGTAGAGGTCTTCCTCCTCCTCCTTGATCGACGAGAGCCTCTTCGCGAAGCGGTCGTCGAACTGGACGGTCGAGTGCGCCTCGATGAACTTGACGATGCGCTCGATCTCCGGGTCGCTGATCCAGGCGCCCTGGGCGCGGACGAGCAGGCCGTCCTTGCCCTTGAAGAGCATGTCGCCGCGGCCGATGAGGTTCTCGGCGCCGGCGGAGTCGAGGATGGTGCGCGAGTCGACGCCGGTGGCGGTCTTGAAGGCGACGCGTCCGGGGATGTTCGCCTTGATCGCGCCGGTGATGATCTTCGCGTCGGGGCGCTGGGTCGCGAGGATGAGGTGGATGCCGGCGGCGCGCGCCTTGGCCGTCAGGCGCGCGATGTGCGGCGAGACCTCCTTCGAGCACTGGGACATGAGGTCCGCGACCTCGTCGATGATGATGACGATGTAGGGCACGGTCTTCGGCATGTCGGAGCCGACGGCGGTGTCCGCGCCGAACATGTCCGTCTGCGTGAGGCTCGGCCGGTGGTTGAAGTCGTAGATGTTCCTCACGCGCGCCCGGGCGAAGAGCTTCAGGCGCTTCTCCATCTCCGCGACGGCCCACTTCAGCGAGAAGACGACCTTCTGGTTCTCGGTGATGATCGGCACGATGAGGTGGGGGAGGGCGGCGTAGCTGGTGAACTCGACGGACTTCGGGTCGACCATGATGAGCTTGAGCTCGTCCGGCGTCTTGGTCATGAGCAGTCCGTTGATGAGCGAGTTGAGGCAGACGGACTTGCCCTGTCCGGTGGCGCCGGCGACGAGCAGGTGCGGCATGGAGGCGAGGTCGGCGACGAGCTCCTTGCCGGCGGCGTCCTTGCCGAACAGGAGGGGAAGCTCGCCCCTGAAGCCGCGCCACGGCTGGGACTCGACGATCTCGCGGAAGGATATGCCGACCGGCGAGCGGTTGGGGACCTCGACGCCGATGGCCTCCTCGCCGGGGATCGGTGCCTCGATGCGGAGGGACTTGGCGTGCAGGGCGCCCATCAGGTTGTCGGAGATGTTGGTGACGGCGGAGTAGCGGATGCCGGGCGCGAGGTTGAGGGCGTACTTGGTGACGACCGGGCCCTGGATGGTGTAGCCGAGCTCGGCGTCGATGCCGAAGATCTTGAGGGTGTCGATCAGGCGGCGCGCCATCTCCTCGACGTCGCCGTGGTCTGCCGCCGACTTCTTGAGCGGGTCGAGAAGCGAGATCGGCGGCAGGACGTAGGGTCCCTTGTCGTCGGCGGGGCTTTCGCCGGCGTCGTCGGCCGTCTTGGCGGGCGCGGCGGATGCGGCCGGCGTCGCGGCGTCCGTCTCTCCGCGCCTGGCGGCGCGCTTGGCCTCCTTGGCGGCCTGCTTCTCGGCGCGGGCGCGCGCCTTCTCCTCGTCGCGCTGGCGGCGAGCCTCCTCCTTGGCGCGGCGAACCGCCGCGAGGGGGTCTTCGGCGTCGGGTTCGGGAGATGCATCGTCGGAGGCGTCGGAGGAGTCGGGCGTCTTTTCTGCGTCGGGGCGGGCGAGGGCCCAGCGGAAGACGAAGGCGAAGAATGCGGCGAGGTTGTGGGCGCCGACGGCGCCGACGAGCGCGGCGGCCATGCAGACGACGGCGAGGACGGCGGAGCCGAAGTCGCTCAGGAGCGGGGTGAGCAGCCTTGTCATCAGCAGGTAGCCGACGGCGCCGCCGGCGTTGGCGGCGTTGACGCGCTCGGCGAGCGCGGGCACTCCGTTGGCGTGTCCGCCGAGGACCTGCACGAGGCAGGCGGTCGCGACGAGGAACGCGACGAACCAGAGGGCGCGTCCGCCGCGCACGCGGCGCCCGCGCAGCATGCAGGCGGCGGCGACGACGCAGACGAGCGGCACGAGCCAGACCGCCAGCCCGAAGAGCGAGTAGCCGTAGTAGGCGAAGCCGTCGCCGAGGGCGCCGATCCAGTTGTGGGACGGCGCGGGCGGCGAGTTCAGCGCGGGGACGGCGCGCCAGTCGTAGGACAGCAGCGCGCCGAGGGGGAACAGCGCGAGCGGGAGCAGCAGCCAGGCGAACACCGCGCGGCGCGGCGCCTTGCCTTCATCGTTCTGGCGGTTGTCGTTCATGTGCGGGCTCCGGCGCGGCGACGGCACGGTCGGCGACGCCGTTCTTCACCGCGTGATACAGGATGATCGCGAGGACGAGGGCGAGCAGCTTCAGCCCCCAGTTCGCGGTAAGGAACGCAAGCGTTTTCTTCATCGGCGGCCTCCCTTCGGCAGAAGAGCCTGGACGCGGGCGAGCAGACGGTTGGCGCGGCGCTCGCGGAACATCGCCTTGGCGATCCAGCGCTCGAGCGTCGGCAGCGTCTCCGGGACGCCGGGATAGCGGACGATCCGCCCGTTGTGGGCGACGGACACCTCGCCGGTCTCCTCGGAGACGACGACGACGAGCGCGTCCGTCTCCTCGGAAAGCCCGACGGCCGCGCGGTGGCGCATCCCGCTGACGGCGAGCGACGGGTTGTTCGACACCGGGAAGACGCAGTGCGCGGCGGCGATGCGCCCGTCGCGGACGGTCACCCCGCCGTCGTGGAGCGGCAGCGGCGGCGTGAAGATGCACGCCAGGAGCTCGCGCGAGAACGACGCGCCGAGCGCGACGCCGGACTCCTCGTAGCCGCGCAGCGAGATGCCGCGCTCGAAGGCGACGAGCGCGCCGGTGCGGCGGGCCGCCAGCCCCATGAGGCTCTCCGCGACGAACTCCGGCGTCGCCCCGCCGTCCGTCCCGTAGCGGCGACGCTCGAACGAGCCAAAGGCACCGACCTGGCTGAGCCCGCGGCGGATCTCCGGCTGGAAGATCACGACCGTCGAGATCGCGAGGTAGAAAAGGAGGCTGCGCAGGATGACCGAGAGCACCTCGAAGTGCAGCACGAAGGTGAAGAGCGTCAGCAGCGCGGCGAGGACGCCGACGCCCATCAGCACCTGGCCGAAGCGCGAGCCCTTGGCGCGCTTCAGGATCGCGTAGATCGCGAAGTAGAGGATCGCGACCTGCGCCACCGCCGAGAGGCTGACCCACTCAGCCATGAGCCTCCTCTTCGGGGACAGGCCCCGCGCCTTCTTCGGGGACAGACCCCGCCGCGCCTCCGGGGACAGACCCCGCGCCTTCGGGGACAGACCCCACATCTTCGGGGACAGGCCCCTTGACGAGGGCCTCCACGTCGCGTCCGTCCATCGTCTCCTTCTCGAAAAGCGTCTTCGCGAGCGTCTCGAGGG
>CAVCXQ010000140.1:0-3941 GCA_963606275.1 uncultured Muribaculaceae bacterium
GAGGCGGGAGCACCGTTGCCCCGAAACGCGCCGCACGTAGGCAAGCGAAGGGAGGAACGCGACGGGATGGGAATAGGATATTCACAACCGACTCTTAACCCATTACTATATGATATACTACGCCGCATGAAGAAGGTCTTTCTGAAGAAGGGGCGCGAGCGTCCGTCGGAGCGGCGCCACCCCTGGGTGTTCTCCGGCGCCGTCGACGAAGCGAGGAACGGCGCGGACGCGCTCGCCGCCCTCGCGCCCGGCGAAACGGTCGAGGTCGCCGCGTCCGACAGCTCCCGCCTCGGCTTCGGCTGGTGGTCTCCGTCCTCGCAGATCCGGGTGCGGATGCTCTCGTTCGGCGCGGACGCCGCGGAGCCTGACGCCGCGCTCGTGCGCTCGCGCGTCGCCGCGTCCGTCGGCCGCCGCGCCTCGTTCTTCGCGGACGCGGCGACGGACGCCGTGCGCCTCGTGAACGCGGAGTCGGACGGTCTTCCCGGCGTCGTCGCCGACTACTACGCCGGCCACGTCGTCTGCCAGCTGACCTCGGCCGGCGCGGACGCGCGCCGCGACGAGATCGCCGCCGCGCTCATGGACTTCGCGCCGTTCTGCCGCGGCGTCTCGGAACGCCTGGACGTCGACTCGCGCGCGAAGGAGGGGCTGCCGGCGGAGCCGGCGTTCCGCGTCCTCGCCGGCGAGGAGCCGCCGCAGCTGGTCGAGATCTCCGAAGGCCCGTGCAGGTTCCTCGTCGACGTCCGCAGGGGACACAAGACCGGCTTCTACCTCGACCAGCGCGACGCGCGCGCGGCGGTCGGGCGCCTCGCCAACGGATGCGACGTCCTCAACTGCTTCTGCTACACCGGCGGGTTCGGGCTCTGGGCGCGCGCCTGCGGGGCGGCGAAGGTCGTCCAGGTCGACGCGTCGGCGGACGCCCTCTCGCTCGCCAGGCGCAACGAGGCGCTGGCGCACCTCTGCGGGACAGAGATGGAATACGTCGAGGCGGACGTGTTCCGCTACCTCCGCGCCTGCCGCGACGCCGGGCGGACGTTCGACCTGATAGTCCTCGACCCGCCGAAGTTCGCGTCCTCGAAGGGTCAGCTCATGAAGGCGGCGCGAGGCTACAAGGACATCAACCTGCTCGCGATGAAGCTGCTGCGCCCGAACGGCGCGCTGGCTACCTTCTCGTGCTCCGGGGCGATGGACCGCGAGCTCTTCGAGAAGGTGCTCGCCGAGGCCGCGCACGACGCGGGGCGCTCGTTCCAGGTCGTCGCCAGGACCGGCGCGGGGCTGGACCATCCGGTCGCGCTCGGCTTCCCGGAGGGGCTGTACCTGAAGGGCGCCGTCCTCCGCGCCATGTCGTGACCCGCCGGAGATTCACAACCGCACATTACATGACGCCTGACGCCGCCGTCGCCTATTGCGCAGACTCCGCCTTGCGGACGATGCGGGCGGCGACGCGGCGCTTCGACATCAGCGGAAGCCGCTCCGCCGCGCCGTCCGGCGTCACGAAGGCGACGCGGTTGGTGTCCGTGCCGAAGCCGCACCCGCGTTCGGTGACGTCGTTCGCGACCACGAACGCAAGCCCCTTCTCGCGGCACTTCCGCGCCGCCTCCGCGACGGCGTCGCCGGTCTCCGCCGCAAAGCCCACGAGCGCGACGCCACGCCGCCCCTCGCGGCGCAGCCGGGCGCGGACGGTCTTCAGGACGTCGGGATTGCGGACGAGCCGCAGCACGCCGGACATCGAGCGCTTCTTGAGTTTCACCTCCGACTGCCGCGCCGGACGCCAGTCGGCAATCGCCGCCGCGGAGACCAGGACGGCTCGCTCGCCTTGCGGGACGTCCGCGAGCGCGGCTTCTACCGCCGCCAGCATCTCGCGGGCGGAGACGACGTCGACGCGGCGGACGCCCCTCGGCGTCTTCAGCGAAACCGGGCCGGCGACGAGCGTCACCTCGTGGCCGCGGCGAGCCGCCTCGGCGGCGACGGCGAAGCCCATCCTGCCGGTCGACGGATTGGAGAGAAACCGCACCGGGTCGAGATGCTCGCGGGTTGGCCCGGCGGTGACGACGAAGGTCATTGCGTCAGACGTTCAGCGCGGCCGCGTCCTTCTTGACCGCGCCCTTGTCGAGGCCCATCTTCCTGACGTCGACGTTGACGACGCCCCAGGGCTTGACGTTCTTCCAGTTGCCGCGCGTGAAGTCGGGGATTGAGACCGGCTTCGATCCGCTCCTGACGGACGTCTCGGTGAGCTCGCAGAGGCAGCTCGTCGCCGCGAGGTCGTAGACGTCCATGTCGAGCGGCTCGCCGTTCTGCAGGCACCACGCCCAGCGCAGGTCCATGATGAAGTCCATGCCGCCGTGGCCGCCGACCTTCTTCGCCATCTCGGAGACGTCGCGCCAGAGCGGATGCATGAACTTCTCGCGCACCTCGTTCGCCCGCTTCTCGTCGAACCACGCGTGCGCCTTGCGGTCGAAGCACTTGTCCTCGAACGCGCACTGGAACGGGTAGTCGCGGACGATCCCCTTCGTGCCGGAGATGAGGTTGATGCGCGAATAGGGGCGCGGCGAACTGACGTCGTGCTGGACCATGATCGACTTGCCGTTGACGGTCTTGATGAGCGTCGTGTTCATGTCGCCCATCTCCGCCGGCGGGTCTTTCTTGCGCGGGTCGGCGTCCGTCAGGAACTCCTTCTTGAAGTGCTCGTAGTTGACGTTGTGCGGGCCGTTCTCGAGCGAGACGAGGTAGTCGAAGCGGTCGCCGCGGTTGATGCCCATCGTCTGGCAGATCGGCACGAGGCCGTGCGTCGGGTAGCGGTTGCCCTTGTGCTCCATGTTCTCGCCGTAGCGCCAGACCCACTCCGTGTTGTAGTGCTTGCCGACGGACGGGATGACCTCGCGCAGGTC
Organism: uncultured Muribaculaceae bacterium; assembly: GCA_963606275.1. Classification (GTDB taxonomy): domain Bacteria; phylum Verrucomicrobiota; class Kiritimatiellia; order RFP12; family UBA1067; genus UBA1067. The sequence continues at coordinate 2,886 of CAVCXQ010000140.1, forward strand.
GTGGATGTAGGCGCCCTCGGCGTGGTTGATCTCGCCGAACATCCCGAGGCGCGCGAGGTGGAGCTCGAGGAGCTCGATCTCGCCGTAGACGCAGTTCTCGAGCTGCATGCAGGGGACCTGCCACCTCTCGGAGGCCTCGACGAGCTCCCAGCACTCGTCGACCGTGAGAGCGCTCGTCACTTCGATGAGGGCGACCTTGCCGCCGTTGAGGGCGCGGAGGCCGACGGTGGCGTGGAGAGACCACGGCGTCGCGCAGTAGACGACGTCGCAGTCGCCGAAGTCGCAGAGGTCCTTGTATGCCTCGTCGCCGACGTAGCTCTTCGGCGTCACGGCGGCCTTGTGCTCCTTGAGCCACTTGAGGTTCTCCTCGACGCGCGCGGGGTTCTTGTCGCAGAGCGCGGTGACTTCGCAGCCGGGGATCTGCGCGACGCGGTGGACGGCCGCCGTGCCGCGGCCGCCGATGCCGACGAAGCCGACGCGGACGCGCCCGAGCGGTCGCATGGCGAAGTTCTGCATCGAGCCGCCATCTCCGAAACCGAGGCGGTTGAGGTGGCAGCCCGCGGCGAACGCCGCCGCGCCCATCCATGCAGTCCCCTTGAGGAAGTCCCTTCTGCTCGTGTTTGTCATGATGTCCCTTTCATGTTGGCCTTGCAAGCCGCCGCGCCGTGGTGGGACTGCCGGGAATCGAACCCGGAACCTACGGTTTAGGAAACCGTCGCTCTGTCCAGTTGAGCTACAATCCCATTGTTTCTCTTGATGTTTTATGTGCCGTTGCCAATTTGTTGCCACTTGCCCTTGTTCGCAAGATGTCAGTGCGTCGGCCTTGCAGCACGAAAACAGCGCGTATTATACCACACTTCCGCCTCCTCGTGTCGAACAGCGATCGGGCGACCAGGGCGGGCGACCAGGGCGCTTCCAGAATTCTGAAACTAAACACTCCACGAAAACCGATTTACCTTTGGAAGCCACACTTGTGACACCTTGTGACAGCCGCAGTTGTCGCCCGCGCACGGCGGCGGCTGATTTTGGTATAATACGAGGCGTTCTGCTGACGGC
>CAVCXQ010000141.1:0-3799 GCA_963606275.1 uncultured Muribaculaceae bacterium
CCTGGATCTCCTTCTTGAGCTCGTCCGTGCCCTCCTTGCCCTTGACGAGCTTGATCGTCGCCTTGACGACCTGGCCGCGCACGGGGTCGGGGGCCGCCGACACGCCGCACTCGACGACGTAGGGAAGCTCCATGATCACGTTCTCGATCTCGAACGGGCCGATGCGGTAGCCGGACGACTTGATCACGTCGTCGGCGCGGCCGACGTAGTGGTAGTAGTTGTCCTCGTCCTTCCACGCGAGGTCGCCGGTGTGGTACATCCCCTGGCGCCAGGCGTCCGCCGTCTTCTCCTCGTCCTTGTAGTAGCCGAGGAAGATGCCGGGGTGCGGGTTGTCGCGCGGGGTGCGGACGACGATCTCGCCGTGCTCGCCGGGCGGGACGCTCTTCCCGTCCGCGTCCACGAGGTCGATGTCGTAGTCCGGCACGGGCTTGCCCATGGCGCCGGGCTTGATCTCGTCGCCGAAGAGCGTCGCGAGCGCGCACGTCGTCTCGGTCTGCCCGAAGCCCTCGTAGATCGAGAGCCCCGTCGCGCGCTTGAACTGCGTGAAGACCTCCGGGTTCAGGGCCTCGCCCGCCGTCGTCGCGTGGTGCACCGAGCTGAAGTCGTATTTGGAGATGTCCTCCTTGATGAGCATCCGGTACATCGTCGGCGGGGCGCAGAACGTCGTGATCCCGTATTTCGCGAACATCGGCAGGATCCTCTCGGCGTGGAAGCGCGAGAAGTCGTAGACGAAGAGCGCGCCCTCGCACATCCACTGTCCGTAGAGCTTGCCCCAGCTCGCCTTCGCCCAGCCGGTCTCGGAGATCGTGAAGTGGAGCCCGTCGCGCTCGACCTGGTGCCAGTATTTCGCCGTCACGAAGTGGCCGAGGCCGTAGAGGTGGCTGTGCAGGGCCATCTTCGGATAGCCCGTCGTGCCGCTCGTGAAGAACATGAGCATCGGGTCCTTGCCGCCCGGCGCGTCGGGACGCCGCCCGTAGACGCGCGAGAAGCCGACGTATTCGCGGTCGAACGACCGCCAGCCGTCCCGGTCGCCGTTCACGATCATCTTGATGAGGCCGAAGGGCTTCCCGTCCGCCGATTCGATTATTCGATTATTCGACAATTCGATTATTGCTTTTTCCGCCTCGGCGGCGACGTCGCCGTCCGCCGTGCAGACGAGCGCCTTGACGTCCGCCGCCTTGAAGCGGTACTCGAAGTCGTGCACGAGCAGCTGGCTCACCGCCGGGATGACCACGGCCCCGATCTTGTGGAGCGCGAGGATCGTCGGCCAGTACTGGTAGTGGCGCTTGAGGACGAGCATCACCTTGTCGCCCTTGCCGATGCCGAGCGAGAGGAAGTAGTTCGCGATCTGGTTCGAGGTCTCGGAGATCTCGCGGAAGGTGAAGCGCCGCTCCGTCAGGTGGTCGGAGACGTGGAGCATCGCGAGCTTGTCCGGATACTTCGCCGCGATCGCGTCCACGATGTCGAAGGCGAAGTTGAAGCGCTCGGTGTTCTTGAAGCGGACGTGCAGGAGGCGTCCGGCGAGGTCCTCGTCGGTCTCCACGAAGCGGTCGACGACGAGCGGCACGGCCTCGGAGCGCGGGCGCACCGTCTCGAGGCCGAGGTGGCTGTCGCCGCCCTCGCCGGCCATCACCATCGCGAGGAAGGTGACGCCCTTCTCCGGGTCGGTCGCGACCATGCCGTGCGGCGTGGAGGAGCGGTAGTAGATCGAGTCGCCTTCCTTGAGCTCCTCGACGTGCTCGCCGACGCGCACCTTCATCGCGCCCTTGAGGACGATGTCGAACTCCTGTCCGCCGTGGGTCGTGGTGGCGATGGGCTTCTCGAGCAGCGCGGGGTCGTATTTGTAGGTGACCCAGTAGGGCGTGCCGAGGCGGTCGCGGAACATGGCCGCCTGGTTGCGGATGTCCATGTGCGACTCGTGGGCGGTCAGGGGACCCTGCCCCGCGCGCGTCACCTCGTAGCCGGAGAGATGGGCGCTGTGGCCCTTCAGGAGCGCGTTGATGTCGACGCCGAAGACGATGGCGCACTGGTGGAGGAAGTTGAAGGTCGGGTCGACCTTGCCGGCCTCGACCGCCTGGTAGTCGTCGACGGAGACCTCGGTCTTCTCCGCCATCTGCTCGGCCGTATAGCCGACGATCTCGCGCATCTCGCGGATGCGCGCGGCCATTTCCATCAGCTTCTGCTGTGCTTCTGCGTTCATTTGAGGGCTTCTCCCTGAAAAATGGCGCATATTATAGCACAATTCGCCCACCCCGTCAGGGCGCGGCGTCCCCGCCGCTCAGGCCTGCGCGAGGCATTCGGCCTTTTCTAGGCGCTTGCCGCGACGGCTTTCGAGGCGCACGTGCAGGTCGATGAGCCGGTTCGCCGCCTTGGCGATCGTCTGCGCCCGCGGTGAGTCGACCAGCACTCCGCGCGCCCGGTCGTATTCCGCCTGCGCGTCCGCAAGCGCCCGGCCCATGGACTCGAACGTGGTCAGGAATCCGTTCATCCGCGAGAGCAGCTCGCGCGCGGCGTTGACGATCTCCTGCTGGTTTCGCTCCTCCTTCTCGTGCTGCCACGCGAGGTAGACGAGCCGCAGGTATGCCATCAGCGTCAGCGGCGTGACCAGCACCACGTTGCCGTCCGCCGCGCGCTTCCACAGCGACGGCTCGGCCTTTAGGGCCTCGAGCAGCGGGGCCTCGTAGCCGACGAACATCGCCGTCACCGGCAGGTAGTTCCTGTCCGGGTGCGCCGCCGCCATCGCCTTCGGGTAGTTCTTCCGCGCCAGCCGGTCGACCTGCTCGCGGACGCGCGCGACGTGCTCGGCGAGCTTCTGCGTCCGCGTCGCCTCGTCCTGCGCCTCCAGCGACTGGAAATACGCCGTCAGCACCACCTTGCTGTCGATGACCAGCCAGCGGTTCTCCGCGTCGCACACCTGCGCGTCGGGACGGTCGGCCTCCGTCCCCTGCTGCAGGAAGAAGCTGACCCCCTCCTCCAGCCCGGCCTGCCGGAGCTTCTCGGCGAGGATCTCCTCGCCCTTGCGCCCCTGGAAGCGCGAGTTGGACGACAGCGCGTCCGACACGCCGGCCAGCTCCCTGGCGACGTCGCCGATGCGCCCGACGTCCCGGCCGATGGACTCGGCGAGCTTCGCGTGCTCCGCCTGCGTCCGCACGGTCGCGGACTTCAGCGCCTCGACCTGCTCGCGCAGCGGCCTGAGCGCGGACTCGATCTGCTGCGAGTTCGCCTTGGCCAGGTCGCCGCTCTGCGCCCGGAGGGTCTGCGCGGCGAGGTTGGCGAACTGCTCGCGCAGCGTCCTGACGGACTCGGCGAAGGCCTTCTCCTTCTCGTCGAGGAGGCGCTCGACCGCCTCCTCCTTCTCGCGCATGGCCTTCGCGTGGCGCGAGTCGCGGGACTTGAGCGCGGCGAACAGCGCCGCTACGAGCGTCAGCGCCGCGGCGGCCAGCCCGCCGAGCGCGAGATATAGCAAGTTCTCCGAAACCATGCGCGCATTATACAATATTTCCCGAGCCCGCATGGGTAATGGGTTAGGTTGCGAATCTTCTGTTTGCCTTCCGTCGCGTCCATCCCTTCGCTTGCCTACGTGCGGCGCGTTTCGGGGCAACGGTGCTCCCGCCTCCGGGCGGGCGACTTGGGCGTCCTGCGGCCGTGCGGCGATTTCGCCTCACACGGAGCCACGGAGGCACGGAGGAGACACCACGGATCTCACGGATTCACACGGATATGGACAAGCGGCGGTAGGGTCACGCGTCCCGCGTGACCGCGACACGACGTCGGCGGGCGAGCGGGACGCTCGCCCCTA
>CAVCXQ010000142.1:0-3777 GCA_963606275.1 uncultured Muribaculaceae bacterium
CAAAGCTAGTCGACGCCATTCAGCGCGCGGCAGGGTTCAGCGGCGTCAGGCTCGTAGCGTATGCGGCGATGGACAACCACTTCCACGCCATCGTAAAAGTAGAGAAGCCGGACAACCCGATCGGCGAAGAAGAACTGCTCCGGCGCGAAGGCGTCCTCAAGGGCGAGAAAGCGAAGGATGCTCTCGCCGCGAGGTGGAAGCGGCTCTCCGACGCCGGCGACATGGCGACGCTCAACGCCGAGCAGGAACGTCGAAGGGTGCGGATGCATGACGTGAGCGCGTTCGTGAAGACGTTCAAGGAGGAGTTTGACCGTAGGTTCAAGCGCGACTGCGAATACTGCGGGAGCATCTGGTCGGGGAGGTTCAATTCGACGATCATCGAGGACGGCGAATATCTGGCGCGGTGCAAGAAATACATCGTCTACAATCCCGTCCGCGCCGGCATCGTGTCCGTGGCGAAAGACTATCCGTGGAGCTGGTGCGAGGACGACGCGCCTTTCGCCGCGGGGACAGACCCCGCAGAAGGTGGCGACGGCGATGCCGCGAATTTGGCGGCAGAGGCGCGGAGTGTGAGTCCCGGCGAATGGTGGATGCGACGGGTGGCGCAGATAGGCTCGGGAAAAGTGTTCGGAAGCGCGGCGTTCGTCAAGAGAACGGCGGACGCGCTCGGCAACCGGTTCAGGGCGAAGAGCGTGTCGAGGCGTCAGGTCGGCGAAATCGGCTACGCGACACACGGATGGAAACTAGCGAAGATTGCTGCGTAGATGGCCAGATCCCATATCGAGCCTGAGATGTCGTCGGGTATGTTGCAGGCGAACATGGGCTAAAGATGTTGGATATGTTGTAGGCGGGCATGGGCTTGATGTCGGACGCTAAAAACTTGCAAGAGCTCAGTCGTCCTACCGCGCTTCGTTGGGGTCGAAGCGCGGGATCGGCCAGGGATAGGCACCGAGCGCGACGAGCGTCTCGCCGGCGAGGAAGAGCGAGCCGCAGACCAGGGCGTCCGGCTTAGCCGCGTTCAGCGCCTCCGACAGCGTCGCGCACGGCGCGGCGTCGATGCCGGCGGCGCACATCCTGTCCGCCAGCGCGTCCGCCGCCAGCGAGCGCGGGTTGCCGGTGCGCACCGCGAGCCCGCGCCGCGCGAACGGCGCAAGCGTCCGCAGGACGCAGTCCACGTCCTTGTCCGCGCACGCGCCGAACACCATGTCGAGCGAACGCTCGCCGTATCCGTCTTCGCGCAGCGCCTGGGCGAGGGCGCGCGCCGCCGGCGGATTGTGCGCCCCGTCGACGATGAACCGTCCCACCCGCTGGAACCGGCCGGGCCAGGAGACGGATGATGGGAGACGGCAGGGGCGCATTCCCTGCAGCGTCTTCAGCGCCGCAATCGCGGTGACGGCGTTCTCGCGGTTGAACGAGCCGCGCAGGGGGAAGTCCGCCGGGACCTCCGACTCGTCGGCGACGTCCGGCGCGTAGACGAACGGCGCGCCCAGTTCCTCCGCGCGGCGGCGGACGACCTCGACGACGGAGGCCTCGTTGCATCCGAGGACGACCGGGACGCCGGGCTTGACGATGCCGGCCTTCTCCGCCGCGATCTTCTCCACCGTGTCGCCGAGCCAGTCGCAGTGGTCGAGTCCGATGCGGGTGATCGCGCAGAGCGCGGGGGCGCAGACGTTCGTCGCGTCCAGGCGTCCGCCGAGTCCGCACTCCATGACGGCGAATCGCGTCCGCCGCTCCGCGAAGAGGAGGAAGGCGACGGCGGTCAGTGCCTCGAAGAAAGTCGGCGCGGAGTCCTCCGGCATTGTCTCCGCCGCGTCCTGGACCTGCCGTGCGAGGCGCTCCAGCGTCGCGTCGTCGACGGGCGAGCCGTCGACGAAGAAGCGTTCGTTGAGCGCGACGAGGTGCGGCGAGGTGTAGCGTCCGACCGGGCGGACGCCGTCCTCGCGAAGCGCGGCGTCGAGGACGGCGCAGACGGCGCCCTTGCCGTTCGTGCCGGCGACGTGGATCGCGGGGAAGAGGAGCTGCGGGTCGCCGAGGGCGCGGCAGAGGGCGGAGACCGTCTCCAGACCCGGGCGCATCCCGAAGCGTCGCCGCGCGGCGAGGGCGGACAGGAAGCCGGCGCTCATCGGCAGTCCCTCGCGATCTGCTCGCGGAGCTCGTCGACGGACGCGAAGGTTCGCTCCGGCCTGACGAAGCGGATGAAGTCGACGGCGACCGGCGGCTCCGCCGCCGGCGCCGGCGGCGCGTCGAGTCCGGGGAAGTGGACTTCCAGGACTGGCTCGTTCCACTTTTGTTCCCCCATGGTCGGCGCGACGCCGTAGTTGGCGACGCCGCGCCTGCCGCTGACGCGCACTTCGTAGACGCCGAGAGGGGCTGCCGGCGCCGGCGCGGCGAGGCGCAGGTTGACGGTCGGGAAGCCGATGGAGCGTCCGACGCCCTTGCCGGGGAACGGCTCTCCGAAGGCGCGTAGGGGGTGGCCGAGCATCGCGTTGGCGTCCTCTATCTCTCCGGCGGCGAGTGCGGCGCGGATGCGCGACGACGAGACGGGCTCGCCCTTGTAGACGGCGTAGGGGACGACGGTGACGTCGAAGCCGTGCTTGCGCAGCCATTCGGCGTTGCCAGACCCTCCCTTGCCAAAGTTCCAGTTCGCGCCGCAGCGGACGCGCAGAGGGCGTCCGCTGGCGTCGACGAGGTGCCTGGCGGCGAAGTCCTTGGGGCTGGTGGCGGCGAGCGCCTGGGTGAAGTCGAGCGCGACGACGTCCGTGACGCCGCAGGCGCGGATGGCGTCGAGGCGCGCGTCAAGCCCCATGACGAGGCGCGGGGCCTTTTCCGGGGCGAGGACGGAAAGAGGGTGGCTGGCGAACGTGAGCGCGCGGTCTGCGCCGCGCAGGATCGCCTGGTGGCCGAGGTGGACGCCGTCGAAGAAGCCTACAGCGACGCTCTGGACAGCGGGGTCACGCACGACGGGAAGTCCTTCATCTCGACCTCGAGCAGGCGGTCGAACGGGATGGCGTCCTTCACGTCGAGCGCGCCGACCTTCGTGCGCCGGAGGCTTTCCAGCGCGGCGCCGCAGCCGAGCGCGTCGCCGAGGTCGCGGACGAGCGCGCGGGGGAGGACGCCCTTGGAGGCGCGGAGGCGGAAGGCGCCGTCGGCGTCGACCTCGAGCCTGTAGACGTGGGCGAGGAAGGGCGAGTGCTCGCCGGTGTCGGCGACCTCGTATTCGGCGGCGCCCTCGCGGCGGACTGAGCAGAAGCGCGGTTCGGTCTGGAATACGTCGCCGCGGAACTCCTTGAGCGCGGCGGCGATGCGCTCGGCGTCGGGGGCGCCGCCGGACGCCGCGCCCTCGGGGCGTCCGCGGACGTCGCCGGTGTCGGTGCGCAGTCCGAAGCGGACGCGTCCCTCGTAGTCGCGGTCGGCGGACATGATGCGGTCGGCGAAGCGGTTGGCGTCGCCGATGGCGAGGACGAAGAGCCCGGAGGCTATGGCGTCGAGGGAGCCGCCGTGGCCGACCTTGACGAGGTTGAACTTGCGCTTTACGGCCTTGACGACCGAGGCGAAGGCGATGCCGGCGGGCTTGTCGACGAGGACGAGCCCGCTGAGGCCTTCCAGGATGCGGAGCTGAGTGAGGTTTGCCATGCTTGGCTGCGGATTATACCATTTCGCCGCGCGTCCCGCCGGCGGGGCAATGGGAGTCGGTTAAGCGACCCTCCGTGGGGAGTAATGGGTTAGGAGTCGGTTGCGCGGACGAGCGCCTTCCGATGAACGGCTCGCTGCGGGCAG
>CAVCXQ010000143.1:0-3762 GCA_963606275.1 uncultured Muribaculaceae bacterium
GAATCGTGCATATTGTACCACAGCCGGATTCGCGCTGTCAATGGAGGGATTCCCTTTCCAGAGATTCCAAATGAGGGGTCGCCAGGCGGCAAAGCCGCCTGGCGACCCCTCATTTGGAATCTCTGCAGCTCTATGCCCGCATTGACGAAGGCGGACGCTTTGTGGTATGCTTCACGCCATGGCAAGCATAGAAGAGCTGAAACGCAAGTTCCCCGCGAAGAAGAAGCCCAAGAAGGCCACGCAGGGCCCGATGTCGCGGAAGTCGACGAAGGCCGCCGTCAAGGCGATCGCCCGCGAATACGAGCTCAGGCGCGCCGAGCTCGGCGACACGAGCGCGATGCTGGCGCGGCGAGGACCCGTGTTCTACGTCGTCGCCATCCTCGTCCTTCTCGTCGTCGGCGGACTGGTGGCGTCGGCGATGCGCAACGGCGTCGGCCTCGGCCGCGCGCGCATCGAGCGCAAGCCGCTCCAGGCCAGGAAGGCGATGACCGCGCTCTCCGTCGCGCTCGGACGCTACAAGTTCCACGTCGGGTCGTTCCCGACGACCGAGGAGGGACTCCACGTCCTCGCCTTCAGGCGTCCGAACGAGATCCGCCGCATCCGCAAGGACCATCCCGGCTGGGACGGCCCGTACGTCGACCACATCGTCCCAGACCCATGGGGCAACGAATACGTCTACGAGGCCGGACCGGAAGGCGGCAACCCCGTGCTCTACTCGAAGGGACCCGACGGACGCGCCGGGACGACGGACGACGTGCTGCCCGACCAGAAGGCGTTCGACGCGGCATTCCGCGACACCTCCTGGACGAACCACTGGGCTCCGTGCGAGCTGCGCGGCGTCGTCGTCGCGCCGGACGAGGCGACCAGGCGCCGGGTCAGGAAGGAAATGGAAAGATACGACGCCCCGTCTAAATGACCTTGGAGAAAGTCGTATGCTGAGTTCCCGGACTTCTGGTGGAGAAGAAGAGATTCGAACTCTCGACCCCCACGTTGCGAACGTGATGCTCTACCAACTGAGCTACTTCCCCAGTAACGGAAACGGCGCGTATTGTATCATAATTCGGTGTACTTGCGCAAGGGGGTATTTTTGAAAAAACGGCTGGACGTCATCATGGTGGAGCGCGGACTCGCGGAGTCGCGCACCAGGGCGCAGGCTCTCGTCATGGAGGGCAAGGTCCGCGTAGGCGGACAGGTCGAGACGAAGGCCTCGCGTTCGGTCGACGAATCCGCGACGGTCGAGGTCGAGTCTCCGCCGCGCTTCGTGTCGCGCGGCGGCGAGAAGCTCGAAGGCGCGTTCGCGCTGTGGGGTTCCCATTCCCCATTCATTTCCGCCGACGGCAAGGTCTGCCTGGACGTCGGGTCTTCGACGGGCGGCTTCACCGACTGCCTTCTTCAGCACGGAGCGCGGCGCGTGATGGCGGTGGACGTCGGGACCAACCAGCTCGCCTACAAGCTTCGCTCCGACCCGCGCGTCTGGGTGCGGGAGAACTTCAACGCCCGCTACATGACGGCCGCCGACCTGCCGGAAGTCCCCGAGCTCGCCGTCACCGACGTCTCGTTCATCTCGCTGCGTCTCATCCTTCCGCCGATCCGCGACGTGCTGGCGCCGGGCGGGATGGTCGTTGCGCTGATCAAGCCGCAGTTCGAGGTCGGCAAGGGCAAGGCCCCCGGAGGGCTCGTCCGCGACCAGGCGCTCCGCGAGGAGGCCCGCGACGGCATCGTCCGCTTTGCGACGGACGAGCTCGGGCTCACCCTCCTCGGACTCGCCGAGTCGCCGATCCGCGGACGCGAGATGGGCAACGTCGAATACCTGAGCCTGTGGGCTAGGAACGCCTGACGCGCCCGGAGGCGCACTCCTCGCGGTAGCATTCGACCGTGCGGCGGATGCCGTCGTCGAGCGAGATTTTCGGCGTCCAGCCGAGCGAGCGGACGAGCGACGTGTCGCAGAGCTTGCGCGGCGTGCCGTCCGGCTTCGCCGCGTCCCACGCGATCTCCGCCGGACACCCGGTCGCCGAACGCACCTTCTCGGCGAGCGCACGGATCGTCACCTCCTCGCCGGAGCCGACGTTCATGAGGTCGGGCGGATTGTCGAGATTGAGCGCGAACAGGCAGGCGGACGCGAGGTCGTCGACGTGCAGGAACTCGCGGAGCGGCGAGCCCGTGCCCCAGAGCGGGACCGTCGCGTCGCCGCGCGTCCGCGCCTCCTCGAACTTGCGGATCATCGTCGGCAGGACGTGTCCGCCCACGAGGTCGTAGCTGTCGCCGGGTCCGTAGAGGTTCGTCGGCATGAGCGAGTGGTAGAGGAGCCCCCGGTCGCGGCGCAGGAACGCGCAGAGGCGGAGTCCGGAGATCTTCGCGAGCGCGTAGCCCTCGTTCGTCGGCTCCAGAGGGCCGGTGAGAAGGGCGCTTTCCGGGATCGGCTGCGGCGCGAGGCGCGGGTAGATGCAGGTCGAGCCGAGGAAGAGGAGGCGCTTCACGCCGGCCTCCGCCGCGCCCCAGACCGTATTGAGCGCGATCATCTCGTTCTCGTAGAGGAAGCGGGCGTTCGCCGCGCTGTTCGCGCCGATGCCGCCGACGCGCGCCGCCGCGATCACGGCGACGTCCGGCCGCTCCGCCGCGTAGAACGCGCGAACCGCCTGCGGGTCGAGCAGGTCAAGTTCCTCGTGGGTGCGCGTGACGACGTTCGCGAAGCCGCCTTGCGCAAGGGCGCGGCAGACGGCCGAGCCGACCATGCCGCGGTGCCCGGCGACGTAGACCTTGTCTTCCCTACGCATTCTTCACCGCCAGTTCCCTGCGGGCGAGCTCGAGGTCGGCGTCCATCATCATCTTGACGAGCCCCTTGAACGTCACCTTCGGCTCCCAGCCGAGGACGCGCTTCGCCTTGCTCGCGTCGCCGAGGAGCTGGTCGACTTCGCTCGGCCGGTCATAGCGTCCGTCGTGCTTCGTATACTTCTCCCAGTCGAGGCCGACGTAGGAGAACGCCTCGGCGAGCAGCTCCTTCACGGAGTGCATCTCGCCGGTGGCGAGCACGTAGTCGTCCGGCTTGTCCTGCTGGAGCATCCGCCACATCCCCTCGACGTAGTCGCCGGCGAAGCCCCAGTCGCGCAGGGAGCTGACGTTGCCCATGAAGAGCGAGTCCTGGAGGCCGAGCTTGATGCGGCTCGCGGCGCGCGTCACCTTGCGCGTCACGAACGTCTCGCCCCGGCGCGGCGACTCGTGGTTGAAGAGGATGCCGTTCGAGGCGTGCATCCCGTAGGCCTCGCGGTAGTTCTTGACGGCCCAGAAGCCGTAGAGCTTCGCGACGGCGTAGGGGCTGCGCGGGTAGAACGGCGTCGTCTCCCGCTGCGGGACCTCCTGCACCTTGCCGTAGAGCTCGGAGGTCGAGGCCTGGTAGAAGCGCGCCTTGACGCCGGTGAGGCGGATCGCCTCCAGGAGGCGCATCGTGCCGAGGGCGTCCACGTCGCCGGTGAACTCCGGCGAGTCGAAGCTCACGCGCACGTGGCTCTGCGCGGCGAGGTTGTAGACCTCGTCCGGCTGCGTCTCGTAGACGAGGCGCGCGAGGTTCGAGCTGTCGCCGAGGTCGCCGTAGTGGAGGAAGAGCCTGACGCCGTTGACGTGCGGGTCCTGGTAGAGGTGGTCGATGCGGCCGGTGTTGAACGAGCTGGAGCGGCGGATGACGCCGTGGACTTCGTATCCCTTGTCGAGCAGCAGCTCCGCGAGGTAGCTGCCGTCCTGTCCCGTGATGCCGGTGATGAGCGCTTT
>CAVCXQ010000144.1:0-3759 GCA_963606275.1 uncultured Muribaculaceae bacterium
AGTTGGTGACGAACGCGATCATGAAGAAGAGCGCGAACATCGTGGCGATCGCGGCGACGTTGCCGCCCTGCTTGGTCTGCTGGTCCATGAGCCTCCTTTTTGCCTTTTCCTTTTGGGTGAAGTATACCTAAATCATCTGCGCCAGTCAATCGCGGGGGACGCGCCGCGGTCCCCCGGGGACAGCCCTAGACGCCGATGCGGAGCGTCGTCTCGCGCGCGGGCCCGACCGAGAGGACGCCCAGCCGGCCGCCGACGAGGTCGAGGATGCGGTTGACGTATGCCTTGGCGTTCTCCGGCAGCTCCGCGTAGTCGGTCACCTTGGAGGTGTCGCACTGCCAGCCCGGCAGCTCCTCGTAGATCGGCTCGCAGCGGGCGAGCGCGCCGAGGTCGGCGGGGAAGGTCGTGTAGACGAAGCCGTCCTCGCGGCGGTAGCCGGTGCAGATCTTCACGGTCGGGAAGGCGTCGAGGACGTCGAGCTTGGTCATCGCCCAGAAGTCGACGCCGTTGACGCGCTGCGCGTAGCGCGCGACGACGGCGTCGAACCAGCCGCAGCGACGCGGACGCCCCGTCGTCGCGCCGAACTCGCCGCCGCGCTTGCGCAGCAGCTCGCCGTCCGCGTCGTCCAGCTCGGTCGGGAACGGGCCCTCGCCGACGCGCGTCGTGTAGAGCTTGAGGACGCCGATCACGCGGTCGATGGAGCGCGGCGAGACGCCGGTGCCGGTGCAGGCGCCGCCGGCCGTCGGGTTGGACGAGGTCACGAACGGATACGTGCCGAAGTCGATGTCGAGCATCGTGGCCTGGGCGCCCTCGAAGAGCATCGACTGCCCGGCCTCAAGGCGCTCGTGCAGGAACTGCACGGTGTCGGTGACGTAGGGCATCAGCGCCGCCGTCATCGGCAGGTAGAGCCTGACCATCTCCTCGGCGTCGAGCGGCTGGGCGCCGAGCCCGGCGAGGCGGCGGTTCGCCTCCGCCACCTGGCGGCGCACCAGCTCGGGGAAGTCGGGGCGCAGGACGTCGCCGACGCGCATCCCGCAGCGGCCGACCTTCGCGGCGTAGGCCGGGCCGATGCCGCGCCCGGTCGTGCCGATCTTCTCGCCCTCCGGGCGCGCCGCCTCCTCCGCCTTGTCGATCGCCCGGTGCCACTGCATCACCATCTGCGCGCGCTCGGAGACGTGGAAGCGCCCCTTGAGGTCGAAGCCCCAGCTCTCCACCTGCTCGACCTCGCGCAGCAGGTCGAACGGGTCCATCACCACGCCGTTGCCGATCACGCAGTGCTTGCCCTCGTGCAGCGCCCCGCTGGGCACGAGGTGCAGGACGTACTTGCGGCCGCCGACGACGACCGTGTGCCCGGCGTTCGAGCCGCCCTGGAAGCGAACCACGACGTCCGCCTCCTCAGTTAGGAAGTCAATGACCTTTCCCTTGCCTTCATCGCCCCACTGGGCCCCGACGAGTACAGTATTCATAGCGGCGGTATTATACCAAAACGAACGCCGCGGCGACCGGCGCCCGTCGTCGTCCGCTCCGCCGGCATCCCTAGAGCCCGACGGCGGAGCGCACCTTCTCCATCGTCGGCGCGGCCGCGGCGCGCGCCTTCCTGGCGCCGTCGCGGAGGATGTCCTCCAGGGCGTCCGCGTCCTTCGCGAGGGCCTCGCGCCGTTCGCGGAACGGGTCGAAGAGCCGGTGATACGCCTCCAGCAGGGCCTTCTTCGCGTGGCCGTAGCCGTAGTTGCCGGCGCGGAACTTCGCCGCCATGTCGGCGACCTCCTCCGGCGTCGCGAAGAGCTTGTAGAGCTCGTAGATCGAGTTGCCCTCCGGCTCCTTCGGCTCCTCCATCGTCTTCGAGTCCGTCACGATCGCCATGATCTTCTTCTTGGCGGACGGGTCGAAGAGCTCGATGGTGTTGTGGTAGCTCTTGGACATCTTCTGGCCGTCGGTGCCGGGGATCGTCGCGACGGTCTCCGGGATGTAGGCGTCCGGCATCTTGAAGGTCTCGCCGTAGGCGTTGTTGAACTTCTGCGCCAGGTCGCGCGTGACCTCGAGGTGCTGCTTCTGGTCCTTGCCGACCGGCACGAGGTCGGACTGCATGATCAGGATGTCCGCCGCCATCAGGACGGGGTAGGCGAAGAGGCCGTGCGTCGCCTCGAAGCCGTGCGCCATCTTGTCCTTGTAGCTGTGGCAGCGCTCGAGGAGGCCCATCGGCGTGAGGCACGAGAGATACCAGGCGAGCTCCTGCACCTCCGGCACGTCGCTCTGGCGGTAGACGACGGTCTTCGCCGGGTCGAGGCCGCAGGCGAGGTAGTCGAGGGCGACGTCGCGCGTCGCCTCGCGGAGCTGGACGCCGTCGCGGACGGTGGTCATGGCGTGGAAGTTCGCGATGAACATGAAGTTCTCGCCCTTCGCCTGAAGGTCGAACATGGACTTCATCGCGCCGAAGTAGTTGCCCCAGTGGAGCTTGCCCGAAGGCTGGATGCCGGTAAGTGTTCTCATGGCCCCTTCGAAACTGGTGCTCGGGGCGGGACTCGAACCCGCAAGGATCTCTCCACATGCACCTCAAGCATGCGTGTCTGCCAATTTCACCACCCGAGCAGGGAGGAAAAACTGCGCGTAGTATACCATAACCGGCGCATCGTACGCAACCCCCCACTTACTTGCGGGGGGGGGGGGGCTCGCAACCCAACGAATCACCGGGCGGATTTCATGCGTCGAAAGCGGATGCGTCGGAGGCGGACAGGACGAGGCCCTTCCTCGCCACGTCCGCCGCGTCCAGCGCGTAGGCCGGGTCGATCTCGAGCGGCATGGCGTCCGGCACGGCCACGCCGGCCTCGGCGAGCCACCGCGCCCACTTCGCCCGCATGTCGGCGCGGCACGTCGCCGGCGAATCGCTCCCCTCGGCGTTCTTCACCGGCGAGAACTCCTCCTTCTGGTCGAAGGCCATGAAGGCGACGCGCCTGGCGTTCGGCAGGATGTCGAAGATCAGCTTCTCGAACTTGTATCCGTTCGGCTCCGACGGCTTGACGACCTTGCCGTCCACGACCGTCGGGATCTTCTTGTGCGCGAGGTGGAGCGGCATCGCCCGGTTCGCCTCGCGGGCGAGGAACGCGCGGTCGAAGACGTGGATCGCCGGCGAGCCGTAGAGGAAGTAGAGCGAGCCGTCCTTCGTCCTGCGGGTGCACTGCTCCTCGGTCATCTCGGTGTATTCCACCATGCGGCAGACGTCGCCGAACTTCATCGGCATGCCGACCTTCTCGAACGGGTCGCGCTTCGCGCAGAGCTTCAGCGAGTAGTCCGCCTTCTCCAGGACGTGATGCCCGACGAACGCCGGGTCGGCGATCTCGACGAGAGGGTTGTCGACCTGGAAGTAGAACACCGACTTGATCCCGCGTCGCTTCATGTCGTCGAGCGCCCCGGAGCGCCTGAGCGCGGCGAGAAGCCCGCCGTGTCCGTCCGGGCTCATGAACACGTGGCCGGGCGCGTCGAGGATGACCTTGCCGTCGGCGGTCATGCCCGGCCACATCCCCTGGGTGAAGAAGAACACGTCCTTCGGGTCGAGGCCGAAGTAGCCGTTGTCCTCGAAGCACTTCTTCGTCGCCGCGTCGTTGGCCTCGCTCGTCATCACGTAGAACGGGATCGGGGCGCCGTAGCGGACGGAGCGCGCGAGTATCTTGCGCGCGTGGAAGTAGAAGAGCGGGGCGCCGGTGACGGGCCCGATCGAGTAGCAGCCCTTCGGGCCGTCGTAGCCGAGGCGCGAGCCCTGTCCGC
>CAVCXQ010000145.1:0-3754 GCA_963606275.1 uncultured Muribaculaceae bacterium
GTACCCTCGCATGAGGGGGAAAGAAGGAACATGAACGCACTGATGCTGGCGGCCGTCGCGGCCGCCACCAACGCCGCCGCCGGCGCCTCCGCGCCCGCCGCGGAACCGTCCACCAACGACCTCGGCCGCATCGTCGTCGAGGCCTCCCGCCTCGGACAGTCCAAGCTCGACGTGCCCTCGCACGTCGACGTCATCGACCGGGCGGCGATCGAGTCGTCCGGCGCCCAGACGACGCTCGACCTCCTCGAAAAGCGCGCGAACCTCTTCGTGCGCCACGTCAACCCGAACCCCGCGCTCGCGCAGGTCTCGATGCGCGGCTACGGCGCGAACAGCTACGGCCGCGTCAAGGTGCTCGTGGACGGCGAAGAGCTCAACCAGCCCGACATGTTCGCCCCGAACCTCGTCCGCGTCCCCGTGCGCGCGATCGAGAAGGTCGAGGTCCTCCACGGGCCGCAGTCCGTGCTCCACGGCGGCAACGCCTCCGCCGGCGTCATCAACGTCGTGACGGACGCCGACTCCTACGAGAGGAAGAGCGTCGTCGACGTCCACGGCGGCAGCGACGGCGCGGTGGGCGCGCACGTCGGGACGCGCGGCGGCTTCGAGGAGACGGGCACGACCTACTTCGCCGACCTCGACTACGACCGCGCCGACGGCTGGCGCCCGAATTCGCAATACGAGATCTGGTCGCTCAAGGGCGGCGTCCGCCAGCACTTCGACAACGGCTCCTGGTTCGGCGCGAAGGCGTTCTACGCGGACAGCCTCTACGGCCTGCCCGGCGGCGTCTACTACGGGCGCAGCGTCTACGGCGGCGACTACGGCTCGTGGAAGCCGCGCGCCCGCACGGCGTCCGACGAGGACACGCAGGCGCGCAACGTCGCCTTCGGCGTGACGCTCGACGGGCGCGCCGTCCTCGGCGACGACCGCCGCGTGGACGGCTCGTTCTCCTTCCGCCGCCGCACCTCGACGGCCTATTCGGACTACGAGGTCTACACCTACGACTGGAAGCTCGCCTACGTGGACGAGACGGCGCTCGCCGGCCTCGACAACCGCTTCTCGGTCGGCACGGACCTGAAATACGACTGGCTGACCGCGAAGGGCTCCTACAAGAACGCCTACGACCGCTTCACGGGCGCGGTCTTCGCCCATGACGAGCTCTGGCTCCTCGAGTCGCTCTCCGTCTTCGGCGGCGCCCGCGGCGAGTGGTTCAACTCGCGCGACCGCTTCACGAGCGCGGCGGCGCGCGAGACGGACAGCCGCCTGAAGGGCGCGGTCGCCGGCGAGGCCGGCCTCAACTGGCGCCCCCTCGACGGGCTCAAGGCCTTCGCGAAATGGTCGCACCTCTACCACGCGCCGCTCGCGGACGAGCTCTTCTCGCTCTACGGCGTCCCGAACATGGACCTCGCGCCCGAGCAGGGCGACGACTTCCAGCTCGGCGTCGACTGGACGTTCCTCGACGACTTCAACTTCAACGTCACCTACTTCCATACGGAGCTGGACGACGAGATCATGTATCTCAACTACGCGAACCGGAACGTGCCCGACCGCACGGCGCGCGACGGGTTCGAGACGTCGCTCAGCTGGTCGCGCGACCGCGTCGGGTCCGCCGGGATCTTCTACACCTACACGTACGCGCGCTTCACGGAAGGCGACTACAAGGGCAACCTCGTGCCGCTCGTGCCGCGCCAGCAGCTGCGGCTCTTCGGCGAGTGGTTCGTCGTCGACTGGCTCGCGGTCAACGGCGGCTACCGCTTCGTCGGCGAACAGCGCTACGGCAGCGACTTCGCGGCGGAAGGCGGCGTGATCCCCGGCTACGGGCTTTTCGACGTCGGGGCGCGGTTCCTCCCGACCTGGGGCTGGGCGAAGGGCCTGACCGTCGCGCTTACGGTCGACAACCTGCTTGACCATCGCTACTTCGACTACGGCGAGTATTTCGGCACGCGATACGTCTATCCCGGCGCCGCGCGCACGTTCATGGTCACCGTCCGCTACGAGTTCTAGCCCACCCATCTCCATTCCCCCATTCGATTATTCGATTATTCGATTATTCCCCATGGACCTATCCTACATCGCCGCGATCGTGACGGGGGCGTCGCTCTCCGTCTCCGGCGCGGCGCTGCAGAGCGTCCTGCGGAATCCCCTCGCCGAACCCTACTTGCTCGGCACGGTCGGCGGCGCGGCCCTCTTCGCCGCGCTCGCCGTCGTCCTCGGCCTGACGGCGGAAGGCGCGTGGGTCCTGCCGGCGGCGAGCTTCCTCGGCTCGTGCGTCTCGCTCGCGCTCGTCTGCGCCGTCGCCGTCTTCGCGGCGAAGGCGCGGCGCGCGGACGGCGCCAACCCCGTCCTGCTCGCGACGGGCAACGCCGTCGTCCTCGCCGGCTTCGTCACGGGCGGCCTCTTCGGCTCGCTCGACATGCTCGTCCTCTCCTACGCGAAGCCGGACGACTTCGCGTTCGTCTCGAAGTGGCTCTACGGGTCGCTCGGCGCGGTGACGGGACCGTCGCTCGCGGCGGCGTCCGCCGCGCTCGCCGTCGCGCTCGGCGTCCTGTTCGCGCTCGCGCGGCGGCTGAACGTGATGGAGCTCGGACGCGCCGAGGCGGAGGCCGTCGGCGTCGACGTGCGGACGACGACGCTCGCTGTCCTCGGCGCGGTATCGCTCGCGACGGCGGCGTCCGTCGCGCTCGCGGGGGCGATCGGCTTCGTCGGACTCGTCGTGCCGCACGCGGTGCGGCGCAAGGCGGGCCCGCGGATGCAGCGCGTCCTCGCTGGCTCGGCCGTCTTCGGCGGCGCGTTCCTCGCGCTCGCGGAGGCGGCGCGGCGGTTCCTGCCGGCGGGCGGCGACGTGCCGGTCGGCGTCGTCTGCGCGATCGTCGGCGGCCCGTTCTTCCTCTGGCTTCTCGTCTCCCGCCGAAACGGCGAGGGCTGGGACGTCTGACCAGGGGGATCAGACGCGCGAAGCGTCCGTCTACGCCAGTCCGGGCTGGGGCAGGACGCGGCCGTCGCGCGAGATCGTGACGACCCGAAGCGGGATGGGCTTGCCGGAGGCCTGGATCGCCCTTCTCGCCGCCGCCTCCAGTCCGCCGCAGCAGGGGACCTCCATGCGGACGAGCGTCACCGACCGGACGTCGTTCATGCCGAACACGTCCGCCAGCTTTTCGGCGTAGTCCACCGGGTCGAGCTTCGGGCATCCGACGACAGTGGTCCTGCCGCGCATGAAGTCGCGGTGGAAGTCCGCGTATGCGTAGGCGGTGCAGTCCGCCGCGATCAGCAGGTCCGCTCCGCGGAAGAACGGGGCGGTCGCCGGCACGAGCCGGATCTGGCACGGCCATTGCGCCAGCCCGGAGGCGGAGTGCGTCGTCGCCGCGGCGGAGGCGGGCGGCGTCCGCCTGGCGGACTGGACGGCCTTTTCGTCGTATGGCGCGGCCTCGCGCTCGACGAACGAGATCGCCCCGGCCGGGCAGGCCGGCAGACAGTCGCCCATTCCGTCGCAGAAGTCGTCGCGCAGCAGCCGCGCCTTGCCGTCGACCATGCCGATCGCACCTTCGTGGCAGGCGGACGCGCACGCGCCGCATCCGTTGCATTTCGTCTCGTCGATCTGAACGACCTTGCGTTTCATCGCCATTCCCCTTCCATGGCCGCCATTATACCACACCTGACGCATCCGCGCCGAACATCAAAAAGGGGTGTATGACAAAAACGTGACATGGCGGGATTGATTCCCGTCGCTTTCGTCACGCCGACGCCCTTATCGTCGAGCGTT
>CAVCXQ010000146.1:0-3753 GCA_963606275.1 uncultured Muribaculaceae bacterium
GAGACGGCAGAGACGCGAGGCGGGCGATTGTCGCCGCTTCGCCGGATGTCGCCTCGCGTCACTGTCGCCCCTGTCGTCGCTCACGCCGCCTCCACGACGCGGGCGGCCGAGGACGCTCGCCCCTACCGGGCAACGCGGGCGGCCGAGGACGTCCGCCCCTACCGCGCAACGCGGGCGGCCGAGGACGTCCGCCCCTACCGCGCGACGCAATCACGGTCGGTAGGGCGCGACGTCCTCGGCGCGCCGCAAGGACGACCGACAACCGACGACCGACAAAGGCCCTAGTCACCTCGCATCAACTCCATCAGACACACCGCACTAAGCACCAGGCACCCCGCACTAAGCACCAGGCACCCCGCACTAAGCACCAGGCACCAGGCACCCCGCACCAGGCACTAAGCACTAGGCACTATGCACTAAGCACTAGGCACTAGGCACTAAGCACTAAGCACCAAGCACAACCCCCACCCCCGAAAGGAACCATCCATGAAACTCAGACTCATCGCCGCGTTCGCCGCGTTCGTCGCGCCGTTTGCCGCGCTCGCGGACGGCTTCGCCGACGACTTCATCTCCACGGACGACGCGACCGTCCGCTTTCTGACGGTCGGCGCTCGCCGCGTCTACGTGTTCACCAACGCGGCGGCGAACGTCACCGTCCTGCAGCCGATGACGCTGCGCGAGGCTTTGCTCGTTGGCGGCGGCGGTGCGGGCGGCAGCACGGTCGGCGGCGGCGGCGGCGGCGGCGGCGTGGTCGCGCTTTCAACCCCGATGGCGGTCTTCGCCGACGACGCCATTGCGGTCGCGGTCGGCGCCGGCGGCGTCCCTGCAGCAGCCGGCAACTGGGTACAGTCGGGCTCCGGCGGCGCGTCGTCGCTGACGGTAGGCGGCGCTCTCGCCGGCACGGCGTTCGGCGGCGGCGGCGGCGGCGGATACGACTGCTCCAGCTTCGCGTCCGGCTCGTGGGGCTCGTCAGGCGGGTGCGGCGCCCTCGGTTCGGTCAGCCTCGTCGACGGACTGCACTACACTTCCTCGCAGGGCAACCCAGGAGCGAAGGCTATGAGTTGGTATAATCTCGCCGGCGGCGGCGGCGGCGCGGGCTCCGCCGCAACGACGCAGAACGGCGGCGAGGGTGTGACGAACGCGATCACCGGGGCGGACGAAGTATACGGCTCCGGCGGCGGCGGCGCGACGCGCTTCAGCTCTGGCGTCTCTGGCTCGGGCGGGACGAACGCCGGCGACGGCGGGACGACGGGCGAGGGCTATCCCGGCGTCGATGGCTTCGGCGGCGGCGGCGGCGGCGGGATCTTCGACAACGTCAACTATTCCGGCGGACGCGGCGGATGCGGCACGGTCATCCTCTCGTTCGACGAGGGCGCGGAGGTCGGCCAGCCCGAGATCGCGTCCGCCACGGTTTCCTTTCCCTACGGGACGTCCCAGCCGCAGGTCGACCTGACGGTCGGCGGGGCTGGCGACGACGACGTGTTCAGCGCAACGGTCACGGTCAAGGTCGGTTCGTCCGACGGCGCGGCGGACTACTGCGAGCGAACGTTTTCCGCCGTCGCCAACGGCGACGCGCTGAGCTTCGCCGTGCCGGCCAGCCCGGCGAAGGGCACGACCGTGTTTGTCTCCGTCACCGTAGAGGCGCGAAGCGCCGAGACGCGGACGCGGACGATTTCGGCGGACGTCGTGGCCGATCCATCTCCCTACGCCGGGCGCGGCGGCGGCTCCGGCGTCGTCCACGTGAGGCTCGGCGCGACCGGGCTTGGCGACGGCAGCGACTGGTTCAACGCCTGCACCTCGCTGCGCGACGCGATCGAGCTGCTTTCCGCCGAGAAGACGGAGCTCTGGTTCGCCGGCGACGAGGTCGGCCAAGTGACGCGTCCGTCGGTCGCTCCGGCGGCGGCGGCGGCGATACGCGGCGGCTTCGACGGACTCGAGACGTCGCCGGACGAGCGCGAGACGGGCGCGAAGTCCGTCTGCGACGCGCAGGGCTTCAACAGCTGCTTCGCCTTCGCTAACGCCGCGGCGGTGACGCTTGACGGCTTCGAGCTGGTCGGCGGCAAGGCGCACAACCTGGAGAAGACCGGGGCCGGCGACCTGACCGTCACCAACTGCGTCTTCCGCGACACCAGCGGTGCCGGCAACGGGCGCGGCGTCTACGTGACGTCCGCCTCCGCCGCGACGGTGCGCTTCGTCGACGTCAGGTTCTCCAACCTCTTCGGCGGCGGCAACGCCGGCGACAACAGCGGAACGGCTCTCTTCGCCATGAACTGCGGGCGCGTCGAGGTCGACTGGTGCGCGTTCACGACCAACGGATGCCAGTTCTCGGTCGGGGCGAACAACACGATGTATCAGCAGAACGGCGCGGCGATCTACGCGGAAAGTGCGCCGCTGACGGTGACGCGGACGCTCTTCGCCGGCAACCGCTCGCAGGCGCTGCAGGGCGGCGGCGCCGTGGTGCGCGTCAAGGGCGCGTGCGGAGAGACCGCGTTCACCAACTGCCTCTTCGTCGGCAACGAGGTCGTCCACGGGTTCGACAACTACACGCAGTTCTCCTCGCCGACGGCGGGGATGGTCGCGGCCAGTCCGAGCGCCGGCTCGGTGGACGTGGTGAACTGCACCTTCGCATACGGGACGGCCGGCGTCTCGGAGGGCGCGGCGGGCGTCTCCGTCTACGGCGGGACGGCGAAGGTCTTGAACTGCATCTTCTACGGCAACGCGGTCGGCGCGCAGAACACGGCGGCGACGGACGTCTACGTCGCCGGCGGAGAGGCGGAGGTCTCGTACTGCCTGTTCGACGACGACGGCGACGGACGCGTCGCCGTCTCCGAAGGCGCGACGGCAAGCGTGCTTTCGGACACCTTCGTCTACGGCGACCCGCTGTTCGCGACGGAAGTGGAGGCGGGGAGCTGGCAGCTCGCGTCGTCGCAGGGCACCGGGTGGCTGCGGCTTGACTCCGCGAAGCTGGGCGAGATCTGCGCGTTCGACGCGCACCTGCGCGGCGGGACCGGGTATCTCGACGAGCGGACGGGCGAGGTGGTGAGGTGGCGGCGGGTACATTCGCCGGCGATCGACGCGGGCGACCCGAAGTCGAGCTGGGCGCAGGAGGCGCAGCCGAACGGGCGGCGGGTGAACCTCGGCTGCTACGGCAACACGCCGTGGGCGACCCGCACCCCCGGCGGCGCCGTCCTCATCGTCCGCTAGCCGGCGCCGGCGCCGGCGGCGGGGGCGTCTTCGCGCGGCCAGATATGGTATAATGCGCGGCATGAGACCGATCGCCACCAACATCGCCGACTTCGAGACCCTGCGCAAGGCGGGGCAGATCTACGTCGACAAGACGTCGCACCTGCACCGCCTCATCACCGATCCGAGCCGCACGTTCTTCTTCTGCGCCCGCCCGCGGCGCTTCGGCAAGTCCCTGAGCGTCACGACGATGAAGTCCATCTTCCTCGGTCACCGCGAGTTCTTCGACGGCCTTGCCATCGCGAAGACGGACTACGACTGGAAGGAGCACGTCGTCATCCACCTCAACTGGGGCGGGGTGGACGTCTCGAACATCGCGGCATTCGAGGATACGCTCAAGTCATCCGTGCGAAATGCGCTTGTCGCGGCGGGTTGGGAATACGACGAGAATCAGCGTCCGTCCTCGAACCTCGGCAATGCCATCGACCACTTCGGCTCGATTCGCCACGCCGCAACCGACAACAAGGGCGACGGCGTTGTCATTCTCATCGACGAATACGACGACCCGGT
>CAVCXQ010000147.1:0-3733 GCA_963606275.1 uncultured Muribaculaceae bacterium
AGCTGCGCGAGCTTCACCTGAAGATCCGCGGCACGGGGGCGGACGCGGCGGCGGAGGCGTAGCCGTCGCGGGCGTTGAATCGTCAGGCGGGAATATGATATACTACACGACTGTTTTCGAAACGAAAAAAGGAAGAACATGAGTCAGCACGCATCTCTCAAGGGCTCCGGCAAGATCACGTCGAAGCGCAACGTCCTGAAGCGCTTCGAGCGCGTCGACCTGCTCAGGAAGCGGGGCGAGTGGCAGGAGGGCAGCCGCGGCCTCGGCCTGAAGAAGACGAAGCCCGAGGCCTGAGGCCCGGCGGTTGCGCTTATCAAGCAAGCCCTTGCGCGCCGGCGGCGCGTATGGTATACTACGCGCCAATTCATTCACCGACAGGAAAGATTCCTCAGAAAATGGTCAAGATCAGAATGCGTCGCACGGGGTGCACGAACCACGCGACCTACCGCATCGTGGCGGCCGACGAGCGTTCGCCGCGCGACGGCAAGTTCCTCGAGATCCTCGGCTGGTACGACACGCAGCTCAAGGACAGCAACTTCCAGCTCGACCTGGCGAAGGTCGACCGCTGGCTCTCGCAGGGCGCGAAGCCCTCGGCGACGGTGGCCTCGCTCATCCGCCGCGCCCGCAACCCCGAGCTGAAGCCGCACCACGCGACGAAGTCCGCGAAGCCGGCCGAGGCCAAGAAGGCGTAAGGAGTCGTCATCATGGGCATCAAGCTTATCGACAAGATCAACGCCGAGCAGACCGCCGGCCTCGAGGCGAAGGGCTACCCCGAGTTCAAGGCGGGCGACGTCGTCCGCGTCTCCATCAAGATCAAGGAAGGCGACAAGTTCCGCGTCCAGGACTTCGAGGGCAAGGTCCTCGCGGTCGACAACGGGCGCAGGAACGTGGCGGGCAACTTCACCGTCTCGCGCGACAGCTACGGCGTCCGCGTGGAGAAGCTCTTCCCGTTCAACAGCCCCTGGATCCAGGGCATCAAGCTCGTCAAGAAGGGCGACGCGCGCCGCGCGAAGCTCTACACGGAGCGCACGTTCTGCTCGCACAAGGCCGTCCGCAAGCTCGTCAAGCGCTGAGGCGGGGCCACGCAATTTCGGGAAACAAGGAAGAAAACTAGATGCCGACCATCAACCAGCTGATCCGCAAGGGGCGCAGCCCCCTCGCCAAGCACTCCAAGTCGCCCGCGCTCAAGCGCTGCCCGCAGCGCCGCGGCGTCTGCCTCATCGTGAAGACGATGACGCCCAAGAAGCCGAACTCGGCCCTTCGCAAGGTCGCCCGCGTGCGCCTGACGTCCGGCTACGAGGTCACGGCCTACATCCCCGGCGAGGGGCACAACCTCCAGGAGCACAGCGTCGTGCTCGTCCGCGGCGGCCGCGTCAAGGACCTCCCCGGCGTGCGCTACCACATCGTCCGCGGCAAGCTCGACTCCCTGGGCGTCGCCGGCCGCAACCGCAGCCGCTCCAAGTACGGCATGAAGCGCCAGAAGAAGGAAGAGGGTAAGTAAGCCATGAGCCGCAGAGCCAAAGCCATCGTCAAGCGCGTCGCCGTCGACCCGAAGTACAACTCCGAGCTCGTCGCGCACATGGTCCGCGTGATCATGAAGGACGGCAAGAAGACCGTCGCCGAGAGGATCGTCTACGGCGCGATCGACAAGATCGCCGAGAAGATGAAGGAGGACCCGTCGAAGTTCGTCAAGGACGAGAAGCCGGTCGAGTCCCCGCTCGAGGTCGTGCAGGCCGCCATCGACAACATGAAGCCGCAGGTCGAGGTGAAGACCCGCCGCGTCGGCGGCACCACCTATCCGGTGCCGACGCCGATCCGCGAGAGCCGCCAGCTCTCGCTCGCGCTCCGCTGGACGACGCAGTTCGCGTCCGCCCGCCACGGCATGGGAATGCCCGCCGCGGTCGCCGCCGAGCTCCTCGACGCGTTCGCAGGCCAGGGCAACGTCATCAAGAAGCGCGACGACGTCCACAAGATGGCCGCCGCCAACAAGGCGTTCGCGCACTACGCCTGGTAGCGCTCCGCGTTCCCGGAACGGCAGAAGGGCGTCGCGGTCTCCGCGGCGCCCTTTTCTTGCGCGCGCGTCCGGACTCAGCAAGCAGGCCTCGCGCCAGGGCGCTTCCGCCGAGGCGCCTGGCGTTGACATCGACCGAGCTAAATGGTATTCTAAACACGTGTTTAAAAACAGGGAGGGTCTGCACGTGGACTGGTTGACGAAAAGTGGCGCGGCGCCGTGGGCGGGCGGCTGCGCCGCAGCGCTTCTGCTCGCCGCCGGGTGCGCGACGACGGAGCGCGACCGCGAGGACGCCGCGCGGGAGATGGAGGACAGGCTCGTCCGCGAGACGGCGGAATACTTCGCCGCGCGTCCTGGCCCGCTCGCGCTTTCGGACGCCGTCGCGCTGGCGCGGGAGCGGACGCTCAAGCTCACCCAGCAGGAGCTGGAGGTGCAGCTCGCCAAGGTCGGCCGGGCGACGGCGTTCTCGGCCTTCCTGCCGAACGTCGAGCTCGCCTACGGGCGGACGCTGGCGAGCGGAAGGGCGACGGGGCTGCCGTTCGCGGCGTCCGCGCTCAGGACCTCGGGCTCCGACTTCGAGAGCGCGGGGCTGCTCGTCTCGCAGCCGGTGTTCGCCCCGGTGGCGTGGACGATGTTCGCGGAGTCCCTCTACGGCGTGCGCGTCAAGGAGTTCGTCCGCGAGCGGGCGCGGCAGCTCCTCGACGTGCAGGTGGCGGTCTGCTTCTACAAGGCGGCGGTGTCGGCGCGGATGGTGCGGACGCGCGAGATGCAGCTGGCCGGCGGCGAGGCTCTGACCAACCGCGTCGCGCGCCTCGCGGCAGAGGGCTACGCCCTGCCGGCGGAGGTGGCGCGCGCCGAGGCGCGGGTCGCAGTCGATTCCTACGGACTCCTCCAGGCGCGGAACGCCTGCGCCCGGGCGCGGCAGGAGCTCGCCGACATCCTGCGGCTCTGGCCGCTCGCCGAGTTCGAGGTCGACGGCGAGAGCCTGCGGAGGGAGGGGATGGCGAGCGGGCGCACCGTCGGAGGGGGGGCGGATGCGCCTTCGCTCGAGGAGCTGGTGTGGGAGGCACTGCTGAACCGCAAGGACCTGCGGGCGTCGGACGAGGCGCTGGCCATGCGCAAGGCGCAGGTGGTCGAGGCCCTTGCGGGCTTCCTGCCGAACGTGGCGCTTGGCGGCGGCGGCGCGAGCATGACGCTGGAGGGCGCGGCGCTCCGCGGCTGGGCGGGCTCGCTCGCCGGCGTGTGGTCGGTGTTCGGCGGCTTCCGGACTGTCCAGCAGTATCGCGCGGCGCGGGCGCGGCAGGAGGCGGAGTTCCGGCTGAACGAGGACAGGATGCTGGCGGTGGTGCTGTCCGTCGCGGACTGCTGGCGCTCTCTTGGCGAGGCGAAGGTGCGCTCGGCGGCGGCGGCGAAGGCGGCGGAGGCGGCGGCTCTCGACCACGACGAGGCGGCGCGGCGGCTCGACGACGGACGGGAGACGATTTCGTCCCTGCTGGACAAGGCGGCGGCCCGCGACGCGGCGGAGGTCGACCTCGTGAACGCGCGCTACGCGGAGGCTCTCGCGGAGATCATGCTCCGGCAGGCCGTTGGCGGCGGCGACGATTCGCCTTCATGTCATCGGTGACGGCCTTTCGAAGACAGGCCGCCGCCGGCGTCAGAGCCCCATCAGGTTGTTCGTCTGCTCCTTGCGGATCTCCTGCTCGTCCGTCCAGACGATCTCGC
>CAVCXQ010000148.1:0-3730 GCA_963606275.1 uncultured Muribaculaceae bacterium
GGCGCGGAGCCGCCCCGCCCGCTTCCTCACCCAACGTCCTTTCTCTGCTCCGCAGGATTCGTTGAGGATGCCGTTGCGCGAGTCGTTGCGGGCGCCTGAGGACGTCCGCCGTGCTGGGGTAGGGCGCGACGTCCTCGGCGCGCCGCCATCAGCACATCGCCTGTTCCCGAACTCGCCGTGCGAAGCCGCGAGCTCGCTCGCGCAGCGAGCCGTTCAGGGCAAGGCTGTTGCCCACGCAAACGGATCATAACCCATTGCGCGAACAGCGGGTTGCGCGGCGTCCCTCGTGGCGCGGTTTTGGTATAATACGCCTCTGCCATGAACGTCGTCAGCCTAGTCGGACGCCCCAACACGGGCAAGAGCGCGCTTTTCAACCGCATCGCGAGGAAGCGCGTCGCCATCGTGTTCGACCAGCCCGGCGTGACCCGCGACCGCGTGACCCGCGAGGTCGAGCTGCGCGGCCGCCGCCTGATGCTTGTCGACACCGGCGGAATCGCCTTCGACCGCGGCGTCACCGGCGACCCCCTTGACGAGGCGACGCGCGGGCAGGCCGCGCTCGCGGTCGAGGACTCGTCCGTCTGCGTCGTCGTCGTCGACTCCCGCGCCGGGCTGACCCCGCTCGACCAGGAGGTCATCCGCCGCGTCCGCGAGTCCGGCGTCCCCTGCCTCGTCGCGGCGAACAAGTGCGACCGCCCGGAGGACGACGTCCTCGCGGCGGAGTTCGAGGGGCTTGGCCTTCCCGTGTTCCCGACGTCGGCCGAGCACGGGCGCGGCGTCGAGGCCCTGGTGGAGGAGGTGGTCGGGCGGCTGCCGCCGGCGGTCGCCGACGAGTCGGCGGCGCGTCCGCTGCGCGTCGCCGTCGTCGGGCGCCCCAACGCCGGCAAGTCCAGCTACATAAACCGCCTCCTCAACGCGCCGCGCGTCATCGTCTCCGAGATCGCCGGCACGACGCGCGACGCCGTCGAGGTCCCCTTCACCATCGGGTCCGGCCCCGAGGCGCGGCACTACATGCTCGTCGACACCGCCGGCATGAAGCCGCACACGAAGATGTCCAGGACCTCGGTGGACAACTTCTCGCTCTTCCGCTCCGAGCAGGCCATCGAGGAGGCCGACGTCGTGGTCCTGATCCTCGACCCGGCGATGGGCCCGACCATGCAGGACAAGCGCATCGCCGGCAAGATCCTCGACGCGCACCGCGCCTGCGTGGTCATGCTCAACAAGTGGGACCTCGCGAACGAGCAGGGCGTCACGGACGAGAGGAAGGCGGCGGACGCGGTGCGGAAGATGATGCCGTTCCTCGCCTTCGCGCCGGTCGTGTTCTGCTCCAACAAGTCGGGCTACAACATCCGGCGGACGGTCGACGCGATCGACCGGGCGGCGGCGAGCGCGTCCGAGAAGCTGCCGACCGGGATGCTGAACCGCGTCATCGAGACGGCGACGAAGAAGACGCTCGCGCCGATGGTGAAGGGCAGGCGGCTCAAGGTCTACTACGGGCTCCAGGTGGCGACCAACCCGCAGACGATACGGCTCTTCGTGAACGACCCGAAGCTCGTGACGCCGGCCTACCTCGCGTTCATCGAGCGGAGCGTCCGCGCCCGCTTCGGCCTTGAGGGCGCGCCGCTCAGGATATTCCTCAAGGCGCGCAGCCGGAAGGAGGCGAGATGAGCGACGAGACCACGGCGATGCGGACGCCACCGCACTCCCTGGAGGCGGAGCGCGCCCTGCTGGGCTCGGTGCTGCTCGACGCCACCGGGCGCGACGAGGAGCGGGTCATGGACGCCTGCCGCGCCCAGGGGCTCTCCGAGGAGGCGTTCTACGGGCCGGCCAACCGCACCGTCTACGCGACCATGCTCAAGATGTCGGCGGCGTCGCGTCCGCTGGACGCGCTGACGCTCATCGAGGAGCTTCGGCGCTCGAACCTGCTGGAGGCCGTCGGCGGCGTCGCCTACGTGCAGTCGCTCATCGACCAGGTGCCGACGACGGCGCACGCCGAGCACTACCTGAACATCGTCCGCGCCAAGCACCTGCGGCGGACGCTCATCGACCGCGCGACGAAGGTGGTGGAGAAGGGCTTCGACGAGCGCGAGTACCCGGACGCCCAGGTGGTGCTTGGCGAGGCGGAGAAGTCGTTCCTGGAGATCGGCGGCAGCCGCGGCGCGACGATGTCGTGGACGGCGGCGGTGGACGACAGCTTCACGCGCATCGACCGGATGTTCGAGTCCGGCGGCCGCCTCATGGAGGGGCTGTCGACGGGCTACCGCTACCTCGACGAGACGCTGCAGGGGATGAAGCCCGCCGAGATGATCGTCATCGCCGCCCGTCCGTCGGTCGGCAAGACCTCGCTGGCGATGAACATCGCGGAGTCGGTGGCGATGGGGCAGATGATCGGGCAGATGACGACGGGGACGGCGGTGCCGACGGAGGACGCGCGTCCGCGTCCGGTGGCGATCTTCTCGCTGGAGATGCCGGTCGAGCAGCTGACGAAGCGAATGCTCGCCGGCCGGGCGCAGATCGACATGTGGCGGCTGAACCGCAACCTCGTGCCGCGACGCGAGAAGAGCGAGATGACCGACCGCCTGATGCAGGCCTGCGGAGAGCTGAAGGCGGCGCCGATATACGTCGACGACACCGCCGGGCTTGACGTCATGGACCTCAGGGCGCGCGCCAGGCGCATGAAGAAGCAGCACGGCGTCGAGCTGGTGGTCATCGACTACCTCCAGCTCTGCAACTGCCGCGAGGGAGCCAAGCAGAGCCGCCAGGTCGAGGTCTCCATGATCTCCCAGCAGATCAAGGCGATGGCCAAGGAGCTGAAGGTCCCGGTGATCGTCCTCTCGCAGCTCTCGCGCGCCAACGAGCAGCGCGGCGACCGCAACGAGAAGCCCAAGCTCTCCGACCTTCGCGACTCCGGCGCGATCGAGCAGGACGCCGACGTCGTCCTCCTGCTGCGGCGTCCGAGCCGCTCGCCCAACGCCGACAACGCCGGCGACCTCACGCTCGCCATCGTCGACGTCGCCAAGAACCGCAACGGCGAGACCGGCGAGGTCGACATGACCTTCCGCCGCGAGTTCACCCGCTTCTACGACCGCGAGCCGGTCTCAAAGTCGGTAGAGAACTTCCAGTCCTCCGAGCCGCCGCCCATGCAGGGCGAGTTCCCCGGGGACCCGACGATGTAGCTTCAACAAGGAAAGGACGAGGACATGGCAGTGGACAGGCTCGAGCGGATCAACTCGCTCCTCAAGCGCGTCATCGCCGAGAGCGTATTCACGGTGATGCAGGGCGACTCGGTGGCGCCGGGGCTCTTCACCGTCACCGGCGTGTCGTGCGGCAAGGACCTGCGCGACGCCACCGTGCGCGTCTCCGTCTTCGGCGACGACGCCACCAGGCGCAAGGCCATCGGGCACCTCCGCCACAACGCGCGAAAGTTCCAGGCCATCGTCAACCGCGAGGTGCGCATGAAGTTCACCCCGCGCCTCAACTTCGTCCTCGACCTCTCGCTCGAGAAGGGCGACGAGGTGCTGGCGATCCTGGACAGGCTGCCGCCGCCGGCGGACGCCTGAACGCGCCGCGCCGATGGTCGTCTGGATCCAGAACCCGTTCGACACCCTGCCGTCGGAGGGCGGGCGCAAGATGCGCTACTGGCTCCTCTCCGAGGCGTTCGCCCGCGCCGGCCACCGCGTCACGCTCTGGACGAGCGACTTCAGCCACGCGACGAAGAGGAGGCGCGAGTGCG
>CAVCXQ010000149.1:0-3719 GCA_963606275.1 uncultured Muribaculaceae bacterium
CGACCTCATCGCGGAGCATCCGTGCGGAATCTACATCTTCGAGTTGAAGGTCGATAAGTCCGCTGACGAGGGGCTGAAGCAGATCCGCGAGAAAGGCTACGCCGAGCCGTATCGGGCGCGGGGGCTGCCGATCTACGCATTTGGCCTCAGTTTCAACTCCAAGACGCGCCAGTTCGTCGAGGGGAAGGTCGAGAAGATTCAGTAGCCGCATACGAGGCCGCCTACCGCCGTCAGACAATCCGATGCCGTAGTGTTTTGTCACTTGCCTTACATCATAGCGATTTGTCGGCTGTTGCCTTCACAAGAGCAGTTGTGCTATAATATGCGCGTTCTCTGCTCTTATAAAGGCTGTTATGCTCTATCAGACTCGGAAGGAGATGCTGGCGACACTGGGGGCGAGCGTGCGTTCGGCGCGTCTCGCCGCGAACCTATCGCTTGAGACGACGGCGGCGCGAAGCGGGATCTCCCTGACGGCCCTTCGCAACCTGGAGGGTGGTCGGAACGCCTCGACGGTGACGCTGCTGGAAGTCTGCCGGACGCTTCGACGGACGGACTGGATTGTCGGCATCGCCCCGCCGGAGCTGGACGACTCGCTGTTCGACCGTCCCGATGGCAAGAGGAGGCAAAGAGCCACGCCGCATCGGAGGGGCGTCTCATGACTGCGTTTCGGCACGTCTCGCGCATCAACGTCTCGCTGTGGGGGCGGCGAGTGGGTTCGCTTGTGGCGGCGCCTCAGTGCGGCGCGTTCGCCTTCCGCTACGAGAAGGGCTTTCTTTCGTCCGGCATCGAGATCTCCCCCCCTGATGATGCCGCTGAGGGCTGAGCCTTACGTCTTCGCCGACCTGCCGCGCTCGGCCTACGGCGGCCTGCCGCCGATCTTCGCGGATTCCTTGCCGGACACGTTCGGAACCGGGCTTGTCGATCATTGGCTTCAATCGCATGGGCTTGCCCGCGAGGAAATCACTTCCCTAGACCGTCTGGCCTGCCTTGGACGGCGGACGATGGGCGCCCTTACCTACGAACCCGACCGTGGCCCAGGCGGTCGTCCGACGGCGGTGGACATGCGCAGCCTGGTCGAATCCGCACGGCGAGTGCTGAACGGCGAACTTGTCTCGGCGACGGGCGAGGACGCGCTGCGGGAGATAATCCGCCTGGGCTCGTCGGCCGGCGGCGCACAGGCCAAGGCCGTCGTCGGATGGAACCGAACGACGAATTCGTTTCTCCTTGGCGACCGCGACCTGCCCGATGGGTTCGAGCACTGGATCGTCAAGTTCACGCCGATGGAGTATCCATGGCGAGGCGAAGCAGAATACGCCCTCTACCGAAAGGCATGTGCCGCCGGGATCGGAATGAGCGAGTCCCGCCTGTTCGAGCTGGACGGAATCCGGCATTTCATGACGCGGCGGTTCGATCGGGCGGGCGCGGAGCGATTCCTCCTGGCGACGCTCTCGGCGCTGGCGCATCTGCCGCCGGAGACGCCGCCGGAGCATCGGAGGTACGAACAGCTCTTCGTGACGGCGGACGAGCTGGGACTGGACTACGAGGCTCGCGAGCAGCTCTTCCGGCGCATGGCGTTCAACGTCCTGGCGGGCGAATGCGACGACCATCCGAAGAACTTCGCCTTTCGGCTACGTCCTGGCGGAGACTGGGAGCTTGCGCCGGCCTATGACCTGACAGGCTCCGATTTCCCGAGCGCCGATCCATGGTCTGCGCACGCGGACACACATCAGCTCTCGGTGAACGGGAAACGGCGGGGCATTGCGGACGATGACCTGCTCGCCGTCGCCGACCGCTTCGGCATCGGCACGGCGCGGCGCGTCCTCGCCGGCGTCCGCGCCGCGTGGCAGGGCGATGCCGACTGACGCACTCGTCGCGTCCGAAAGCAGACGCATTTGCGTTTGAGGCAATCGCAAGACCTTCAGCGGGCGCATCGGAGATGCCCGACGGCGGAGAGGAGGTCGGCGACGGTGCGGACGGTGGCGATGCGCGCGCGGAGCGCCGCCGCGCCCGGCCGGCCCGCGAAGTAGCGAAAGAGATGGACGTGCGCCTTCACCGACGCGAAGGCGTCCGCCGACGGCACGTGATTGCCCGGAAACCTCTCCGCCAGCTGCTCGCGGAACGCGAGAAGGTAGGCGAGATGCTTCTGAAAGGCGGCCTCCCGTCCCTCGCGCTCCTCCAGTCCCCCGCGTCCAGCCAGGGCGTCCTTCAGCTCCGTGAAGATCGCGGGGTTGGCGAGCGCGGCGCGGCCTATCATGATGGCGGAGACGCCGGTCGCCGCCATGGCGGCGGCGGACTTCGCGTCCGTGACCGAGCCGTTGCCGGTGACCGGTATGCGCGCGCGGCGGACGACTTCGGCGAGCAGGTCGAGGTGGACTTGTCCGCCGTGCATCTGCGAGGTGTAGCGGGCGTGGAGGGCGAAGCCGGCGGCGCCGGCGCGTTCCGCCGCGTCGAGAAGTTCGAAGACGGTCGTCCGCTGCGGGTGCGGCCCGAGGCGCGTCTTGAGCGTGACCGGGAGCGAGGTGTTTTCGCGCATCGCCGTCAGCAGGCGGAACACCTTCTCCGGGTCTTCGGCGAGCTTCGCGCCGGCTCCGGGGCGCGTCACCTTGGTCATCGGGCATCCGGCGTTCAGGTTCAGCTCGACGAAGCGGTCCCTGACCGCCTCGACCTCGCGTGCGGCGAAGGCGAGGTCGCCTTCGCTGGCGCCGAAGAGCTGGCAGGCGACGGGTCCCTCGCCGGGCATGGTCTCCATCAGGTGGCGCGTCGGCGACGAGCCGTGGGCGAGTCCGGCGGCGGACACCATCTCGGTATAGCAGAGTTCCGCCCCGCCTTCGTGGCAGAGCCGCCGGAAGGGCGCGTCGGTGAAGCCGGCGAGCGGCGCGAGGACGAGCTGCGGGACGCGGCGGCGGATGTCGTCGTTCGTCACCTTGCGGTCCTCACTGGACGTTCGCGATCGCGTGCGAGAGGACGGCGAGGGACTGCGCGAGGTCGACGCTCTGGACGACCACGCCGTCGGGGACCTCGAGCTGGACGGAGGTGAAGTTCCAGATGCCCTGGATGCCGGCGGAGACGAGCTGGCCGGCGCATTCCTGCGCGGCGGAGTTGGGCACGGTTAGGATGCCGAGCTTGATGCCCATGCGCATGACGAGGCGCGGCAGGTCGGACATCGGACGGATCTTGACGCCGTGGAGGGTCTCGCCGATTAGTTTCGGGCAGGAGTCGAACGCGCCGGCGATCGACAGGTTGTGCTCCTCGAAGCCTGAGTAGCCGAGAAGGGCGTTGCCGAGCGAGCCTACGCCGACGAGCACGGCGTCCGTCGTCGAGTCCCAGCCGAGGGCGCGGTTGATGGCGCTCATGAGCGCCATCGCGGGGTATCCGCGGCGCGGCTTGCCGGGGACGCCGGACATCGCGAGGTCCTTGCGGGCCAGCACCGGGTCGAGGCCGAGGCGCTCGGCGACGACGGCGCTGGAGACATGGAGCTCGCCGGCGGCGATCATCTCGCGGATGCACCGCAGGTATAGCGGGTATCTGCGGATGGTGGGCAGCGGAAGCGCAAGCGAGGCCGTCGTCTGTTCGTTCATGACGGCCGCAATTATACCATAAAGCAGCCGGTAATGGGTTGTGCGGACAAGCGCCTTCCGATGAACGGCTAGCTGCGGGCAGCAGTCCGCTCCGAGGTTTTTCGCGGGCCCCGCCGACAGGCCGTCGCCGAGGTGAACAGA
>CAVCXQ010000150.1:0-3708 GCA_963606275.1 uncultured Muribaculaceae bacterium
CAGCCATGAACAAGTCAGAAAGACCGATCATCGTCCCGACGGCGAACTCGTCCGCCGTCCTGCTCTGGAGCGCCGTCCTCGTCGCCCTCTTCGGCGCCGCCGTCTTCGCCTACGGCGCGTGGACGCGCCTCGCCGACGCCCGCGAACGGCTCGCGACGCCGTCCGAGAAGTCCGTCGCGACGGAGTTCTTCCGCCTTGACGTCCCGCCGGACTGCCTCCGCTACGTCCAGGAGACGAACCGCGCCGTCCTCTACTTCGGCGCGGACGGCGCCGTCCCGTTTCTCTCCGTCTTCGCCCAGCGCGACCCGGCGTTCGCCTACCGCGCCCTCGACCTGAACCCGGCCCTGCTGGCGCGGCGCATCGCCGCCGTCGTCCGCGACGAGGGCGCGACGTCGTCCCCCGACGACATGCCGGTCGTCGTCGGCACGACGCGGGGCCGCCTCCGCCAGGGCGTCCCGCTCGTCCGCGCGTTCTTCAACCTCGACGAGCGCGAGGGCCTCGCGTTCGCGTTCTACCTCGGCGACGTCCGCTACTTCGTCGTCGCCTGCTGGGACGCCGGCGCGGCGGAGGCGCGCGCCTCGCTGCGCGAGTCGTTCGAGACCATCCCGCAGTTCCTCGGACTCCCGGCGGCGGCCGAGCGCTTTTCGCGCCCCGTCGTCAACTCCGCCGCGCTGGAGGCCGACGAGCACGCGCGGATCGACGCGGAGGCCGACCGCGAGCGCGCCCTCTGGCGGCTCTTCGCCGAGCGCGTCAAGACCGAGCCGGAGGCCGCGCTCCTCCCCGCCATCCAGCACTTCCGCCGCGTCCTCGCCCTGGAGGCGTCCGTCGGCGAGGAGAAGGCCGTCCTCGCCTCCGACGACTTCCGCCTTTACGAGGACTTCCTGGAGCGGCGGCGGAAGGTCGTCGCGGACTGGTTCGTGCTCCTGGACAAGCAGCGCGCCGTCGGCGACCTGGACGCCGCGAGCGCGCAGGCCGCCTACGTCATCCGCCACGCGACGCTGGAGGACGAGTCGCTGCTGCGCCGCCGGGCGGCGCAGGCGCAGGCCGCCGTCGAGGCCGAGAAGGCGCAGAAGGGAAAGGGGAAATGACATGGAGAACCTGACGATACTGGACGCGTCCGGCGCGACCGTCCTCACGCGCTCGCTCGCGGACGAGCCGGGCCCGCTGCTCGTCGTCGCGGACGGCACGTCCCTCCGCCTCGCGGCGTCCGTCGCCGTCGGCGAGCGGCTCGTCGCCGCGCTCGTGCGCAACGAGGACGGCTGGACGCTCGCGGCGGCCGACCCGAAGGAGCCGGTCAGCTGCGGCGCGAAGAGCGCCGGCTCGCTGCCGCTCCTCGCCGGCGCGGCGTGCTCCGTCGCCGGCTTCGTGTTCCGCGTCGAGTCCGACGCCGCGCTCTCCGGCAACGTCCTCGTCTGGCGCGTCGACAAGTCCGCGCCGTCCGCCGAGAGCGTCCATGACGGACGCAACGTCGTCGCCGAGGACGCGCTTCGCGGCGGCGCCCTGACGGTGAACCCGGCGGTGCCGGGCGCGGTGGCGTTCGAGTTCTACCCGCACGACGACGCGCTGGACGTCGTGATGCCGTCCGGCGCCCGGCTTTCCGTCGAGTCGGGGCTGGTCTTCCGCGTGGGCCCGTTCACGGGCCTCATGCTGCCGGCGGCGGAGGCCGCGGCGGCGGTCAAGTCCGGCCGCCCGTTCGCGTATCCGTCGCGGGGCGTCCGCCGGCGGCTGATGGCGGCGTCGCTCGGCGTCGGCCTCGTGTTCCTCGCGGGGGTGCTCCTCTCGCGGGAGGCGGCGCGTGCCGAGCGCCTCGCCGAGGAGCCGCGCGGGGCGGTGCAGGTCGCCGGCGGGCCGGACAGCGAGGCCGCGGCGGCGGACGACGACTCCTTCGTCTTCATGCTCGCGTTCTACCGGTCGCTGCCGCTCGTCCTCGGCGCGGAGCACTC
The DNA here is from genome assembly GCA_963606275.1 of uncultured Muribaculaceae bacterium. Lineage (GTDB taxonomy): Bacteria > Verrucomicrobiota > Kiritimatiellia > RFP12 > UBA1067 > UBA1067. The sequence continues at coordinate 1,944 of CAVCXQ010000150.1, forward strand.
GCCGGTCGCCGACGACCTCGTCGCCCGCGCCGCCGGCATCGACGCCGACGCCGAGGCGCGACGCGCCGCCCGCTTCCTCAAGGACGTCGCCGCCATCCAGGACCTCGTCGCCGCCCGCCGCTGGGCCGACCTCGACAAGGCCCTCAAGGGAATCGACGCCGAGATGTTCACCCTCGCCAACGCGACGCGCTTCCTCGAGGACGTGAAGGAGATCTCCGACTGCGCCAACCGCCTGCTGCCGGAGGCGACGCTCAAGATGTGCGCCGCGTCCGCCGACGAGCGGAACAAGATCGACGAGGACGTCGCCAGGATGTTCCACGAGATGTCCGACAACATCTTCGTCCTCTCGCCCGTCCTCGACAGCTGGTTCGCCGGCGTCCGCGAGAAGCGCCGCGCCCTCATCGCCTACCTCGCCGTGCGCGACCGCGCGCTCGCGCCGGACGCGGTGCGGACGGCGGCGGACGTCGAGTCGCTGCGCGAGTCCTACGCCCGGCTCGTCCAGGCCCTCGGCGACACGATGCCGCGCACGGCGGCGCGCGTCCGCGACGAGCTCGCCGGCTTCGCGGCGCGCGAGCTTGCGTCGCTCGTGGCGAAGTTCGGCGAGGCGGCGGACTTCACGCCGGCGATGTCGGCGATCGTGCCGCTCTGCGAGCTCGCCGCCGACGCGGGGGTCTCGCCGGAGAAGGTGCGCGCGTGGCGCCAGGAGGCGCGGCGCATCGACCGCCTCGTGAACGAGCGCTACCGCGTCTGCTACCAGTCCTACCGCCTCACGGCCGCCGACGACCCGGCGGCGGCGCGGCGGCTCCTCGACGAGATGCTCGCCATCGGGCAGACGTCCAACAAGTTCTACGCCTGGGCGCGCCGCGAAAGGGCGCGGCTGGACGCCGAAGGCAAGGAGACCTCGAAATGATCAAGAAGCTCAACTTCGTCCTGCTGGCGGCCGTCCTCGCGCTCGTGCTCGCCAAGTTCGCCGTCGGCCTGAAGACCGCCGCGTCCTCCTCATCCGCCGTCGCCGCGCCGGCGCGGCAGGCCGTCGCGGCGGACGCCGACGAGGCGCTCGCGCCGACCGTGTTCTTCGAGACCTGGGTGCCCTACGCCGTCGAGAACCCGACCACGGAGCGCAACGGCTACCTGCTGGACGTGATCCGGGCGGTGTTTCCGCGCGCGCGGTTCGTGCGCACGTCGCTCTCGGTCGAGCGGACGCGCGAGCTGCTTTCGGCGGACGCGGACGCGGTCTGCGCGATCTACGGCGACCATCCGGCGCTCGCCGACCTCCCTCGCGCGCCGACGCCGCTCATGGAGGTCGAGATGGTCGTCTACACGCGGCGGTCGCTCGCCTGGACGTATCGCGGCGAGAAGTCGCTCGCCGCGCTCCGCCTCGGCGTGGTGGAGGACTACCTCGACAGCCCCGGCGTGCGCGGCTACGTCGAGCGCATGGCGGGGACGACCAACGCGGTGCAGGTCTTCAAGGACGGCAGCGCGTTCGCCCGAAACGACTTCCTGGCGATCGACCGGGGCGCGGTGGACGGCGTGGTGCGCACGCCGGTCGGCTCGGCGGCGGCGAACCTCGGGCTGACGGCGGAGCTGCTGGTGAAATACAGCGTCTCGCCGGCGATCGACAGGGCGTCCGTGTTCCTGACGGTCTCGGACGCCGACCCGGCGCGCGCGAAGCGCATCGTGGAGGCGTTCGAGCGCGGGATGAAGCGCGTCGAGGCGTCCGGCGAGCTCCGCCGCATCCGCGCCTACTACGGACTCGACTGACGCC
>CAVCXQ010000151.1:0-3692 GCA_963606275.1 uncultured Muribaculaceae bacterium
AAGAACGGCTTGGCGGCGGCGCCGCCGGCCTGGTCCTGCAGGATCGGCGTCTCGACCTCGACGAAGCCCTTCGACCAGAGGTACGTGCGCATCTCCTGGATGATCTTCGAGCGCGTGAAGAAGCGCTCGCGCGACTCGTCGTTCGTCATCAGGTCGACGTAGCGGCGGCGGTAGCACTCCTCCTGGTCGGCGAGGCCGTGGAACTTCTCCGGCGGCTGCTCGAGGGCCTTCGCGAGCATCGTCCACTCCTTGACGACGACGGACTTCTCGCCCTTCTGGGTGGTGAAGAGGACGCCCTCCGCGCCGACGACGTCGCCGAGGTTGAGCTGCTTGAACGCGGCGAAGGCGGTCTCGGAGAGCTCGTCGCGCTTGAAGATCAGCTGGAAGCGCCCGGTGCCGTCGTTCAGGGTGGCGAAGTTCATCTTGCCCATGCGCCGGATCATCATGAGGCGGCCGGCGACGCGGACGCTCCGCCCCTCGGCGAACTCCTCGCGCACCTTGGCGAGGTCGTCGTGGTCGTATTTCGCCCCGTAGGGCGCGTAGCCCATCTCGGCGAGGGCCTTCATCGACTGGAGCCGCTGCTCCCGGTATTCGTTCGTTTCCTGTGCCATACGGACGCGCATTATACCATTTCCGCCGCGCCGCCGCAGCAATGGCCCCTTTTTCCATACCATAAAACAGGTCTGACCCGTTTTATGGTATGGGAAAAGGCGCGGGAGGCGGAACCGCCCGATGCGACGAACTTGGCGGAAAAGTCAAGTTTCCGTTGCCTAACAGGCCATGAAGGTGGTATACTTCCCTCCATCAACACCGTCAGGCGCGAAAACGGCGCCTGCGAGAAACCACCAACAGGAAAGCAAGGAGCAAGGAACATGGCACACAAGATTGACGCGGCGAAGTGCGTTGCGTGCGGCTGCTGCAAGGACGCCTGCCCGGCGGAGGCGATCTCCGAGGGCTCGCCCGCCTACACGATCGACCCCGACAAGTGCGTCGACTGCGGCGCGTGCGCGGCGCAGTGCCCGAACGAGGCGATCGCCCAGGCGTGATCGAGTTCGTCCAGGAGACGCTGCTCCTCCTTCCGTTCCTCTTCGCGACCTACCTGGTCCTCGAGGCGGTGGAGGCGCACGCTGGCGGCGCGCTCGAGAGAAGTCTCGAGCGCGCTCGTTCAGTCGGCCCGCTGGCCGGCGCGCTCGCCGGGGCGATCCCCCAGTGCGGCGTGTCGGCGGCGGCCGCCTCCTTCTACGCCGGCGGCGTCGTCACCGCCGGCACCCTGCTCGCCGTGTTCCTCTCCACCTCCGACGAGCTAGTCCCCGTCCTCATCTCCAAGCAGGTCCCCCTTTCGCTGGTCGCGAAGATCCTAGTCCTCAAGGTCGCCGCGGCCGTCGCCGTCGGCTTCGCGGCGGACGGCGTGATCTCCCTGCTGCGCCGCCGGCGCCGCGCCGCCAGCGTCCACGACCTCTGCGCCCACAGCCGCTGCGGCTGCCGCGAGCACAGGGGCATCCTCTTGCCCGCGCTCATCCACACCGCCGAGATCTTCGCCTTCATCGCCGTCGTGTCCGGCGCCGTCGAGCTCTGCATCCACTTCTTCGGCGAGGAGTGCCTCCAGGCGCTCCGCCTCAACGTGCCCGTCCTCGGCGAGCTCGCCGCCGGCGCCCTCGGGCTGATCCCCAACTGCGCGGTGTCCGTCGCCGGCGCCGAGCTCTACTGCTCCGGCGCGATGAGCGCCGGAGCCCTGATGGCCTCCTCGTTCACCGGCTCGGGGCTGGGCCTCCTCGTCCTCTTCAGAACCAACCGGAGCCTCGGCGAGAACCTCGCCGTCCTCGCGTCCGTCTACGCGATCGGCGTCGCGCTGGGGCTCCTTACCGGACAGTTCCTGTGAAAAAGACCGTAGACTGGTGCCGGCGGGTCGTCCGCCGCTTCCTCGACAACAACTGCGCCATGCACGCCGCCGGGCTGACCTACTTCTCCCTGCTCGCCGTCGTGCCCGTCCTCTGCTGCATCCTCGTCGCGGCGAAGGCCTGCCGCGTCGACGAATACGCAAGGACGCAGATCAACGCGAAGATCGACTCGCTGATCGTCGAGATCGAGAGCGGACAGGACGCGGACGTGCCGTTCATCGCCGCCGCCGAGGGCCCGGAGCGCGAGAAGAAGCGCATCGCCGCCTCCGAGTTCGCCCACCAGGCGCGGGCGCTCTCCAACGAGCTCTTCGGGCGCGTCGAGCAGTTCGACGTCGGCACCCTCGGCTGGGTCGGCTTCGGCTTCCTGCTCTGGACGGTCATCTCCTCCCTGGCGTCCGTCGAGACGAGCTTCAACGGCATCTTCGGCGTCGCCAAGGCCCGCCCCGTGTGGAAGCGCGCCTACCTCTACCTCTTCATCATGGTCGTGCTGCCGGTGTTCGCCACCGTCGCGATGTCGATGCCCGTCCTGCGCACCGTCGAGTCCGTCGTCACCGCCACCATGGGGCGCCTCTGGCTGACGAAGTGGGCGTCGGACGGACTCGTCGGCCTCCTGGAGTCCCGCCTCTTCTCGCTATCGTTCACGCTGGCCGCGTCGTCGCTCGCCTTCGGATTCTTCTTCTGGGTCGTCCCGAACTGCCGCGTCCGCTTCCGCCGCGCCTGGGTCGGCGGACTGGTCACCGCGCTGCTCTTCGGCGGCTGGCTCAAGGTCTGCGCCGTCGCGCAGGTCGGCATCGCCAAGTCGTCCGCGCTCTACGGATCCTTCGCCTTCCTGCCGATCGTGCTCGCCTGGCTATACATGAGCTGGCAGATCGTCCTCGCCGGCGCCTGCATGGTGCGGGAGCTGGACGCCCGATGACGCGCGCGGCGCTCGCCCTCGCGCTCCTGTCCGCCGCGGCTGGCTGCGCACGGCAAGCGCCCGTGGAGCGGCTCGAATGGACTTCGATGGGGACTGTCGCGGCAGTCCAGTTCCGCCGCGACGCCGCCGGCATCGCCGAGACGGCGAAGGCGCGCGCCGCCGTCCAGGACGTCTTTCTCCGCGTCGAGCACGAGTTCAGCCGCTTCGACCCCGGCTCTGTCCTTCGGCAGACCGGCGACGTCTCGTCCTTCGGCGTCCCGTGCCGCGACGTCGCGCTCGCGGTCGAGAAGGCGTCCGGCGGAGCGTTCAGCGTCCGCTGGCGCGGCGACGCAGACCCCGACTACGGCGCGATCGCCAAGGGCTTCGCCGTCGACGTCGCGGCGGACGCCGTGGCGGCGGACGGATGCGGCTTCGACTTCCTCGTCGACCTCGGCGGAAACCTGAAGTCAGTGCGCGGCGCCTGGGAGACCGGCGTCCGCGGCCCGCAGGGCGGCGTCGCGGCGACCGTCTCGCTGCGCCCCGGCGAGGCGCTCGCGACGAGCGCGGAGTATTTCCGGGGGAAGCACGTCTACGACGCCCGCACCGGACGCCCCGCCGCCGCCGGCGTGGCGTCCGTCACCGTCCTCGCCAGGTCGGCGACGTGGGCGGACGGACTCTCCACCGCGCTGTTCGTCCTCGGCCCGGACGACGGGGCGGCGATGCTCCGCGAGAGCATCCCGCCGGAGTCGCGTCCGCTAGCCGTCCTCTGGATCCTTGACGACGGACGGACCATCGCCGACGACCCCGGAGGACGCTTCCGCCTCCGCCGCTAGAGCCCGGGACATGCTGACCGAGTTCTGCCTTCAGCGCGTCTCTTCCAGAGGCTGCGGCGGGCGGTC
>CAVCXQ010000152.1:0-3663 GCA_963606275.1 uncultured Muribaculaceae bacterium
GCCTCAAGCCGACGCAGAAGACGGCCGTCACGGGCGTCGAGATGTTCCGCAAGCTGCTCGACCAGGGCCAGGCCGGCGACAACATCGGCACGCTCCTGCGCGGCACGAAGAAGGAAGACGTCTGCCGCGGCCAGGTGCTCGCGAAGCCGGGCTCCATCACCCCGCACACCGAGTTCAAGGGCCAGGTCTACGTCCTCACGAAGGAAGAGGGTGGCCGTCACACGGCGTTCATGAAGGGCTATCGTCCGCAGTTCTACATCCGCACGACGGACGTGACGGGCGACATCCAGCTCCCCGACGGCGTCGAGATGGTCATGCCCGGCGACAACGTGGAGATCACCGTCAAGCTGATCGCCCCGGTGGCGCTCGAGGAGAAGATGCGCTTCGCGATCCGCGAAGGCGGCCGCACGGTCGGCGCCGGCACGGTCTCGGCGATCATCAAGTAAGGCGAACAACCTTCTGTGAGATGTCTGCCCGCACCCCGGCCGCTTGTGGTCGGCCGGGGCGGCGGGCGGACTGATCCAAAGGACTTTGAGGTGACAAGATGAGAGATCTGGCGATTCTGGCCTGCGGCGAATGCAAGCGGCGCAACTACACGACGACTCGGAACAAGAAGACGATGACCGAGCGCCTCGAGAAGGTGAAGTTCTGCCCGCACTGCCGCAAGCGCACTGCCCACAAGGAGACGAAGTAATCCGTCCCGCCAATTCGATTATTCGACTATTCGATAATTCGATTATTGATTTTAGGGTAGTAGCACAATGGCAGTGCAGCGGTCTCCAAAACCGCCTATGGGGGTTCGATTCCCTCCTACCCTGCCAACAGACGAGGAAGACAGATGAACATCATCAACAAGACGAAGGAATACCTGGCCGGCGTCGGCGCGGAGGCGAAGCGCGTGACGTGGCCCGGCAGGCGCGAGCTCTGGGAGTCGACGCTCGTCGTCATTTCGTTCATCTTCATCCTCGCGGCCACGACGCTTGTCTGCGACAAGGTGATCGAGGGCTTCATCAAGGTCGTCCACGCCGGCGCCTGAGGAGTTTGACATGAACAAGCAGTGGTTCGTCCTTCACACGCTCACCGGGCAGGAGAACAAGGCCCAGAAGTCGATCCTCGCGCGCGTCAAGCTCGAGCGCATGGAGGACTACGTCGGTCAGTGCGTGATCCCGACGGAGCGCGTCACGGAGAAGAAGGACGGCAAGAAGCGCACTTTGACGAAGAAGTTCTTCCCCGGCTACGTGCTGTGCGAGCTCGCGCTCTACGACGAGACGCGCGGCGTGGACGAGAACGGGAAGAAGGCGATCTACGAGCGGACGTGGCAGTTCCTGCGCGACACCCCCGGAGTCATCGGGTTCGTCGGCAGCGACCGCCCGCAGCCGCTCAAGCAGAGCGAGATCGACGCGATCCTGCTGGACAAGCCCGCTGCGGGCGGCCAGCCGGCGGAGCGTCCAAAGGTTGCTTTCTCCGTCGACGAGACGGTGAAGATCACTGACGGCGCGTTCATGGGTTTGACGGGCCCGATCAGCATGGTGGATCCCGACAAGGGCAAACTCAAGGTCGAAGTACAGGTCTTCGGCCGCAAGGTCCCTGTCGACGTCGAATACTGGCAGGTGGAGAAGGTCGCCGTCGAGGAGACCTTCGAGCCGCTCCGGTAGGAGGCGCGTTCTGCGGTCCGTCTGACCGGGCAGGATCCCCGGGAGGAGCCGCGCGAAAGAGAAAAGAGAAAGGTGAGCGACCGAGTTGAAGCGAGCCGAAGGCGAACGGAAACGAGGAAGCGAACACTGCTATGGCAAAGAAGGTAACTGGAGTGGTCAAGCTCCAGATCCCGGCGGGCGCGGCGAACCCCGCGCCGCCGGTCGGTCCTGCGCTCGGCTCCGCCGGCGTGAACATCATGCAGTTCTGCAAGGAGTTCAACGCGAAGACGGCGAAGGACGCGGGTCTCGTCATCCCCGTGATCATCACGGTCTACCAGGACCGCAGCTTCTCGCTGCAGTTCAAGTCGCCGCCGGCGTCGGTGCTCCTGAAGAAGGAGGCCGGTCTCGCCAAGGGCAGCGGCGTCCCCAACAAGAACAAGGTCGGCAAGGTCACCAAGGCGCAGCTCCTCAAGATCGTGGAGATGAAGAAGGCCGACCTCAACACCGAGGACCCCGAGCAGGCCGTCAAGATGATCGCCGGCACGGCGCGCAACATGGGAATCGAGGTGGTTGAATGAGCAGGCACGGCAAGCGGTACTACAACGCGCTGAAGAAGGCCCCGAAGAAGCCGGTCTCCGTCGACGAGGCCGTCAAGTTCGTCAAGGACAACCCCGGCGCCAAGTTCGACGAGACGGTCGACGTCTACTTCCGCCTCGGCAAGGAGCTCACGAAGGGCGACACGGCCGTGCGCGGCACGGTCAAGCTCCCGAACGGCTCCGGCAAGACGGTCAGGGTCGCGGTCTTCGCGGGCGGCGACGCGGCGGAGGCCGCCAAGGCCGCCGGCGCGGACTTCGTCGGCATGGCCGACCTGGTCGAGAAGGTCACGAAGGAAGGCTGGTGCGACTTCGACGTCGCCATCGCCACCGTCGAGGCCATGAAGGAGGTGCGCAAGTGCGCGCGCGTCCTCGGCCCGCGCGGCCTCATGCCGAACCCGAAGACCGGCACGGTCACGGACGACACCGCCACCGCCGTCAAGGAGGCGAAGGGCGGCAAGGTCGACTTCCGCATGGACAAGACGGGCAACCTCGCCGTCGTCGCGGGCAAGCGCTCGTTCGACGCCGACAAGCTCGTCCAGAACGTCAAGGCCATCGTCGCGGCCGTCAACGCCGCGAAGCCGGCCACCGTCAAGGGCGTCTTCATCAAGTCGATGACGATCGCCTCCACCATGGGCGTCGGCGTGCCTGTGATCGCCACGGCGGACGCCGAGTAATCAGGAGGACCTGAAAATGCATCAGCACAAAGTGCGTATCGAGAAGGTCGCCATCCTCGACGAGGTCGTCGCCCGCGTCAAGGATTCGGACTACTGCTTCATCGTCGACCACGGCGGCGTGACGGTCGCGCAGTTCGCGAAGCTCCGCAAGGCCCTTCGCGCGCTCGACAGCCGCCTCCTCGTCGTCAAGAACACCTACCTCGCGAAGGTCGCGAAGGAGAAGGGCTGGAGCGACGAGGTGAACGCGATGTTCGCCGGCAACTCCGCGGTCGTCACCGGCCACGGCGAGCCGACCGCGGTCGCCAAGGCCATCATGGAGTTCGTCAAGGACTCCGCCGGCAAGGCGTCCGTCAAGGGCGCCGACTACGACAGCAAGATCGTGGACGCCGCGATGGTCGAGGCCCTCTCGAAGGTCCCCGGCAAGAACGAGCTCCGCGCGACGCTGCTCATGCTCCTCAAGGAGCCGGCGACGCGCCTCGCGCGCGTCCTCGCCGAGAAGGCCAAGAAGGGCGGCGACGCCGCGCCGGCGGCGGAAGCCCCGGCCGCCGAAGCCCCTGCCGCGGAGGCCGCGCCGGCCTCGTAAGGGCCCACGTCACTTTGGTCTCTTTTGTCGCTTGAGTCCCTTGGGGCTTGAAGGGCGAAGAGACCGAAGGGACGAAAGCGACCGAAGCGACAGAGACAAGCGACAAGAAAACGAGAAAACGAAAATTTCCTTCAGCGAATCGCGCTGAGGGTTGACAAGTAAAAAAGGAACAAAGA
>CAVCXQ010000153.1:0-3645 GCA_963606275.1 uncultured Muribaculaceae bacterium
ATTATTCGATTATTTATCAACCCTCAACCATCAACCCCAACTCTTAACACACCATGGGAATGTTCGACCAGGTCCGCGAGGCCATGAGGATGCGCTCCGAGGCGAAGCGCATCGAGAACGAGATCAAGAAGATCACCGCAGAATACGCGAACGGCGGAATCACCGTCGTCGCCAAGGGCGACATGTCGATCGAGAAGATCGCCATCACCCCGGAGGCATACGAAGAGGTGCTCAAGGGCAAGCCCGCCCGCTTCGAGACGATGCTCTTCAACGTCGTCAACGGAGCCCTCAAGCGCGCCAAGGAGGCCACGCAGGCCGAGATGGCGAAGATGATGCAGGCCAACGGCGGACTCGGCTCGTTGTTTGGGAAATAATCGAATAATCGAATAATCGAATAATTGAATAATTGAATTTTAGCTGTCGCGGCTACGCTCTCGTATTCTCTCATTTTCTACCATTCGATTATTCTACCATTCGATTATTCTACTATTCGATTATTCGATTATTTCTTCTCCCATGCTCCCGCCCGTTGACGAGCTTGAACGCTGCCTCGCCCGGCTGCCGGGGCTGGGAGCGCGCTCGGCGTCCCGCGCCGCCCTCGCCCTGGTGCGCGAGAAGGAGCGGCTTCTGCGTCCACTCGCCGCCGCGCTCGCCGCCGCCGCCGAGTCCGTCCGCTGCTGCTCGCGATGCGGGGCGTTCACGACCGGCGACGCCGACCCCTGTGCGCTTTGCACCGACTCCACCCGCGACGGCTCGCGGATCTGCGTGGTCGAGGAGCCGGCGGACGTGATACCGATCGAGGCGTCCGGCGCGTTTCGCGGACGCTACCACGCGCTTGGCGGCAAGCTTTCGCCGGCGCGGCGCGTCGGTCCGGAGCGTCTGCGCTTCGCCGAACTGCGCGACCGCGTCGTCCGCGAGGGCGTCACCGAAGTCCTGCTCGCGGTATCCACGGACATGGACGGCGACGCGACTGCCGGCTACGCCGCCGAGATCCTGCGCGGGACAGGCGCGAAGGTGACGCGGCTCGCGTTCGGGCTGCCGGCGGACTCCGGCATCGCGTATTCCGACCCGCTCACCTTGCGCCGCGCCATCCGCGGACGCCTTTCCGTCTAGACGGCCGCCGCCTATCGGCGGCAGCTGCGGCGGACGAGCGCGAGCGCGGTCGGCACGGCGAATGCCAGCGCGAACACGACAGCCCCGGCCGCGCCTTCCGCGACGATGCGCCACGGCACGACGAACCAGTGCGGCAGCCCCGGCCAGAAGCTCCCGGTCGAGAACGTGAACAGCCACCCGACGAGCGCCCCGACCGGAAGTCCGACGACGATGCCGGAGACTGCCGTCCTTACCGCGCTCGCCGCCAGCGCCGCCGCCAGCTGACCCCTGGTCGCGCCGACCGCGCGCAGCGTAGCGAACTCGCGCCGCCGCGCGTCCGCCTCCGCCACTAGCAGGGCGACGAAGCCGATTGCCAGGATCGCCAGGAAGACGAAAGGCACCCGCGCCGCCTGGCCGATCACGTCACCGCCGTGCGCGAGCGTCCCGTCCGAGATCTCGTCCCGCGCGTGGAGGCGCACGGTCGACGTCGTCGGGTTGCCGAGCCGTTTGGCGATCTCCGCCTCGACGAGGCGACCCGCCGGGAACACGCCGTGCCTCTTCAGGAACGCCGGGTCGTATTCGACCCAGAGATGGGTCATCGGCGCGGACATCGACGGGTCGGCGACAAGCGTCCGGAAGTCGACGACGCCCATGGTGTCGAGCGAGCAGAACGCCGGGCCGTCCGCCCAGCCCGGCGCGCCGTTGAGCCCGCGCAGCAGCCCGCGGCTGGCGACCATGTGCCAGTTGAGGTCGACGACGCCGGCGATCGGGAAGCGCAGCTCCTCGGGCTTTCCCCCGCGGCGTCCGTCCTTGCGCACGACGAGGGAGTCGCCCTTGTGAAGGCCTTTCGCGCGCGACATCATCTCGGTGATGACGACCGCGTCGCCGTCCATGACGGCGGCGTTCGCCTCCTCCCACGAGCCCTCCACGAAACGGAACTTCGGCAGGAACTCCGCCGCAAGGAAGAGCACGTTCGGTGTGCGCACCCATTTCGAGCCGGCGGCGTCCGCCGGCGCGGACGGGGCGTCCGCGAATGGCAGCTGGCGCGGCACAAGCTCGGAGACGCGGGCGATTCCCGGCGCGTCGCGGAGCTTCTCGACGTCCCAGCTCGACGCGCCGGCGGGGAGGATGGAGACGATGGCGTCCGGCCACTCCGGCGACGGGACGAACGCCCGCATCAGCGAGGCTCCCCAGACCTCGACGGCGACGAACGCCGCGAATCCGCACCCGAAGGCGATCGCCATGCCTCGGCGGCGGCGGCGCGGACGCCTCTGCGCGGCGTCCATCGCGCGGACCTTGAGAGCCGGCGCGAGCGCGAATACGACGGCGAGGACGACGACCGCCGGCAGGCATGCGCCGGTCAGCGCGACGCTGCCGAGGTCGACGGCCATCCCGCACGGGAACGCCGCCGCGTCGCAAGCCACGTAGACGGACAGCGCGGCGATCGCACCGCCGACGCCGACGGTCCAGCCGACCAGCCCGGCGAACACCGACTCCGAGGCGACGAAGCCGACCACCCCGAGCCGCGTCAGCCCGACCGACCGCAGCGTCGCCAGCGTCGGGCGGTTCGACTCCACGGACAGCAGAAGCGAGTTGACGAGCAGCGAGAGCGCGGTCAGGAACGCCGCCGCCAGCAGGAGCGGCGTCGCGTAGTCCATGTGCTTCTGCTCGTCCGACCTGAAGGACGCGAGGACGCTCTCCGACTTCGGCGTGAGCAGCCCCGACACGTCGCCGTCAGGCGCGACGCGGTAGAAGGCGGCGACGCCGTGCTTCTCCTTGGCGAGGGCGGCGAACGCGGCGCGGTTGGCGAAGACGCCGGGGAACTCGCGCGGAAGGCGCCCGCCGTCGAGATAGCCGACGATCTTCGCGGACATCGTCCCCTCGCGTCCGACGAACTTGATCGTCTCGCCGAGCGCCGGGGCCGGGGCGCGTCCGAAGCGGCGCATCGCCTGGCGGACGCAGACGACCTCCATGTCCTTGGCGTCGGCGTCAACCCAGCGTCCCTCCGCCAGCGACACTGCCCCGTAGACGTTGCTGGACGGCGCCTCGGCGAGAAGCGCGGTCATCGGCGGGCCCTGCATGACGCGTCCGCCGGGGCGGTAGTCGATGGTGAGCGAGACCGCCTGGAGCGAGAGGTCGGGGCGCGGCCCGCGCCGCCGCCGTCCGTCGTCCGGACGCGGCGCTTCCGCCGCCGGGGGGCGTCCCCGGCGGAAGCCGGCGGACACTCCGTCGAGCCGCCACGCGCCCCACGGAGCGCACGCGGCCTCGGCTACCCGCGGCGCCTGCGCGTCGTTCGTCGCGACGAAGGAGGTCATGAAGACGAGCGTTCCCGAGGCGATTGCGATGCCGGCGACGGCGCACGCGAAGCGCGCCTTCCCCCGCCGGAGGCCCTTGAGCATGAGACTGAAGATCATTTTTCCTGCATCCAGTTCCGGGTCTTACAGACCCGATATGTCTAACGCCGCCGGCGGCGACGGCGTTCAGTCGGGCAATGTGTTAGGCGGTCGCGAATCTCCTGATTGCCTCCCGCCGTGTCCGTCCTGTCGCTTGCCG
>CAVCXQ010000154.1:0-3628 GCA_963606275.1 uncultured Muribaculaceae bacterium
AGGCGAGCCACGGCCGCGCCCCGGCGGTGGCGACCGGCGTCAAGCGCGCGCTCCCCGACCACGTCGTCTTCACCTACCAGGGCGACGGCGACCTCGCGTCCATCGGCCTGTGCGAGACGGTCTCGACCGCGTGCCGCGGCGAGAACGTGACGATCGTGTTCATCAACAACGCGATCTACGGCATGACGGGCGGCCAGATGGCCCCGACGTCGCTCGTCGGGCAGGTCACGCAGACCTCGCCCTACGGACGCGACCCGAAGACCCAGGGCATGCCGATCCGCATCTGCGAGCTCCTCGCGACGCTCGACGCGCCCGCCTACATCGAGCGCGTCGCCGTCAACTCCGTCGCGCACGTCCGCCAGGCCAAGAAGGCCATCGAGAAGGCGTTCCGGACGCAGGTCGAGGGCAAGGGCTTCTCGCTCGTCGAGGTCGTCTCGACCTGTCCGACGAACTGGGGCCTCACGCCGGACAAGGCGTGCCAGTTCGTGGAGGAGAAGATGATCCCGTTCTATCCGCTCGGGTGCTTTCGGGAGAAATAATCGAATAATCGAATAATCGAATAATCGAATAATTGAATAATCGAATGGTTGGTGAAGCTATGAAGAGTCTGCTTGTGGCGAAGAGGAGGTTGTCCACCTCATTCAATTCGATTATTCGACTATTCGATTATTCGATTATTTCTTCAGCCTCTTCCAATTCGATTATTCGACTATTCGATTATTCGATTATTCAACCCAAGTGATTTACTGAAGGAAGGTCTTTGAAATGACTTACGAAACGATCATGGCGGGGTTCGGCGGACAGGGGCTCCTGTTCTCCGGCAAGGTTCTGGCGCACGCGGCGCTGATCGAGGGCAAGGAGCTCTCGTGGCTGCCGTCCTACGGCCCTGAGATGCGCGGCGGCACGTGCAACTGCTCGGTCATCGTCTCCGACGACCCGGTGGGCTCGCCGATCATCGCGCACCCGAACGTGCTGATGGTGATGAACGAGCCCTCGCTCGACAAGTTCGAGGGCGCGGTCGCCCCCGGCGGCACGATCTTCGTCGACTCCTCGCTCGTCCCGCGCAAGGTGAAGCGGACGGACGTGGAGGTCGTCTACGTGCCGGCGACGCAGATGGCGACGGAGATGCAGGCGACGAGCCTCGCGAACATGATCCTCCTCGGCGCGATCGTCCAGAAGCTCCGCTGCGTGAAGCCGGAGACGCTGACGGAGGCGCTGAAGGAGACGATCAGCGCGCGCAAGGCGAACCTCCTCGACCTCAACCTCAAGGCGGTCGCCGAAGGCGAGAGGTTCATCGGCGGCTGACGTCGCGGCTGCCGCTGTCCGCGTTCCGCGCATGAGGATCCTGTCGCGCTACGTCCTGAGGGAGTTCCTGGTCCCGCTCGCCTACTGCCTGACCGGGTTCCTGATGATCTACGTGCTTTTCGACCTCTTCGGGTCCCTCTCGAAGATGGTCGAGGCGAGGCTTCCCGTCCGTGCGGCGGTCCTCTACTTCTGCGGCTATCTCGCGCCCTATTTCCATTACATCGTCCCGGCGGCGCTGATGCTGGCGACGCTCTACACGCTCTGGACGTTCTGCCGCCACTCCGAGCTCGTCGCGATGCGCGCGAGCGGCGTGAGCTTCATCGTCATCGTGCGTCCGCTTCTCGCCGTCGCCGCAGTCATGGCCCTTCTCGTCGCCTACGTCAACGAGTCCTTCGTGCCGGACTACGCGGCTTGGGCGTCGCAGGTGAAGGCCAGCCGGTTCGACCTCAAGGAGCTCGAGCGGCGCGACAACGTCGTCTTCCGCAACGCCGCGGCCTCGCGGACGTGGCAGGTCGCCGACCTGGAGGGCGCCGACGGCTCGCGCCTGAAGGGCGTGCGCGTGACGGTTGACCGTCCGGACGGCGGGGCGCGGCTGATGAACGTCACGGCCGAGCGGGCGGACTTCCTGGACGGCGAGTGGTGGTTCGCGAACCCGAAGGTGCAGCATTACGACGAGCTCGGCCGGGAGGTCGCGACGCCGACGCCGGAGCTGGACGCGCTGCCCCTGAGGAACTTCGCCGAGTTCCGCGAGCGGCCGGACGACTTCCTCCTGCAGAACCGTCCGTGGAAGTTCAATTCCGTGCGGGGCCGACTGCGCTACCTGCGTACGCACCCGGAACTGGATGAGGACCGCCGCCGCGACTGCCGCTACGACGTCTGGGCGCAGGCCCTCTCGCCGCTCGCGTGCCTCGTCATCACGCTCTTCGCGATCCCCTACGGAATCGCGACGGGGCGCCAGAGCGTCTTCCGCGGCGTCCTCTGCGCGCTGGCCATGTACTTCTCGTTCTACGGCCTGACGATCGCGATGATGGTGCTCGCGAAGAACGGCTGGTTCCCGGTCGTGCCGGCGGCGATTCTGCCGGACGCGGTCTTCATCGCCCTCGGCATCCGCGCCTTCCGGCGCCAGAGGTAGCCGTGCGCACGACTCGTCCGCCTTGCCTGTCCGTCGTCATCCCGACGAAGAACGAGGAGCCGAACGTTGCCGCCTGCATCCGCGCGTTCGACGCGGTGCGCGACCGGGTCGAGGTCATCGTCGTCGACAACGCCTCGACAGACCGGACGCGCGAAATCGCGGCCTCGCTCGGCGCGCGCGTCCTCGAGAAGGGGCCGGAGCGCTCGGCCCAGCGAAACGCCGGCTGGCGCGAGGCGCAGGCCGACTGGGTGATCGTCCTCGACGCGGACATGGTCGTCCCGCCGGATCTCCTTGCGGAAGTCCTGGACGTCGTCTCGCGTCCGCCGGACGCCCCTGCCGCTCCGCAGGCCTGCTGGATTCCGGAAGTGCGGACGGGACGCGGGCTCCGCACGAAGGCGCGCAACTTCGAGCGCTCGTTCTACGACGGCACGGCGGTTGACGCGCTGAGGCTCTTCAGGAAGTCCGTCCTCGAGGCGACGGGCGGCTATGACGAGAATCTCATTGCCGGCCCGGAGGACTGGGACCTCGACATCCGCGTCCTCGCGACGGGCGCGCGGTGCGCGGTCCTGTCGCATCCGCTCGTCCACAACGAGCGGAAGCTCTCCCTCGCGCGCCTGCTCGCGAAGAAGGCGTATTACTCGCGGTCGATGGCGGTCTACCGGGCGAAGTGGGGGGGGCATCCGGCCCTGAGGCGGCAGCTCGGCGTCGGCTACCGCTTCTTCGGCGTGTTTGTCGAGAAGGGGAAATGGAAGCGGCTCGTGCGCCATCCGATCCTCGCCGCCGTCATGTACGCCGAGCGCGTCCTCGTCGGCCTCACGTATCTCCTCAACCGGTAATCCATTGCCACATTGACGCGGCGCGTCCGTGAGTTATGGTATAATACGCCGTATGGAGAAGATGAAGCAGATCATGTACGGCGTGACTGACTTCGCGCGGATGCGCGCGGAGAACGGCTACTTCGTCGACCGCACCGGGCTCATCCGCGAGCTCGAGAAGACGCGCTACCTCGCGCGGCTCTGGAACCTGAAGGAGAAGGGCGGCGCCGTCGCGCTCTGCGAAGCGATCTGACACCCCATCCGGGACGAATCCACTTCGAAATTTTGGTATAATCCCCCCTCATGAAGACGAAAGACAGATTTTTCACGAAGCTCGACTGGGCGGCGTTCGGCACCGCCACGCTCATCACCTTTG
>CAVCXQ010000155.1:0-3626 GCA_963606275.1 uncultured Muribaculaceae bacterium
GCCCCCCCTTGCGGAGAACGCGAAAATTGTGTATCATTCCTAGCACAACCAAAGAAAGAGGGTTTTCAACGGTCATGAACAAAGTCCTGCATGTCCTAGTCTACGTGTTCCTCGCGCTCGCCGGGGCCGGTCTCTTCTTCGAAATCCAGCTGAACAAGCAGCGCGCCGTCCTGACCGACCGCAACCGGCTGCAGGAGGACTGCCTCGTCAAGCTGGCGCGCACCGTCGAGGTCTCCGACCCCGCCAAGGACGGGTCGGTCGAGATTCTCAAGGACGTCTCGCCGGTCGAGGCGCGCATCATCGACGACCGCGAGATGCGCAACGTCATCGAGGACTACAACGCCGCGCTCGAGCAGACCCGCACCGGCGACGACGCCGCCTACAAGTGGGGCGAGAACGAGCGCCAGCAGCTCCGCACCGTCTACGCCACCGACGCCAACGGCGAGGTCGTCATGGACGGCTCGCAGCCGCTCATGCGCGGGCCCGGCACCGAGGCCGAGCTCCTCGACCGCCTCCTCGAGTCCGCCAAGGCCCAGCAGGCCCGCCTCAACACCACCCGCGCCGCGCTCGCCGACCTCCGCGCCAAGCTAAAGGAGCAGGTCGACGAAATCAACGCCCTCAAGCCGGAGGCCCGCCAGGACAAGGTCACCATCGAGGAGCAGAAGGCCAAGATCGCCGCCGTCGAGACCGAGCGCGACAAGGTCAAGGACGACCTGACGCGCACGAAGGCCCAGGTCGACGAGCTCAACGGCGAGATCGCCTCCAAGACCGACGAGATCCAGCGCAAGGACGAGGAGCTCGAGGCCAAGAACGAGGAGATCGCCAAGGCCAAGGAGCTCAACGAGAAGCTCCGCAAGATGCTCCACGAGTCCATCCAGTCCCGCGGCGCCGCGTCCGCCGCCGGCACCGGGACCGCCGTCGCCTCCATCTCCGTCGGCGACAAGGGCAAGGTCGTCGAGGCCGACAACGAGAAGATGTTCGCCATCGTCGCCTTCTCCGACGAGGCGATGAAGGAACTCAAGGGCGAAGACCTCTCGCGTCCGCTCCCCTGCCTCGAGCTCGGCGTCAAGCGCGTCACCGCCGCCAACAAGGTCGGCGACGTCGTCGGCCGCCTCCGCCTCCGCCAGGAGGTCAAGGGCAAGCCCTACGTCATCTGCGACATCCTCGGCGACTGGGAGCAGGAGAAGATGGCCGAGGGCGACGTCGTCTTCGCGGACTGACCGGCATGAAACCCGCTTCCGCCGCGCTCGCCGCCGTCGCGCTCGCCCTCCTCGCCGGCTGCATCGCCGACTCCGCCGAGGACTCCGACCTCCCCTGGGCCACCAGCAGGAGCTGGGAGGGCATCGCCCCCATCGCGCCGTCTGTCATGGACAGGTACGACTAGGCGGGATGATCTCCGCCCTCCGTTTCGTCAACACCTCCGCCGGGACGCGGCTCGACGCCGCCGTCCTCGCGCGCTGCCCCACCTCCACCCGCGCCTTCGTCGGCGACGCCGTCGCCGCAGGCGAAGTCCTGGTCGACGGACGCCGCGCCGCCAAGGGGCTCCGCCTTCGCGGCGGAGAGACGATCGACGTCGTATCGCTCATGGAGGCGGACGACAACCTCGTCGCCCCCGCCGGGGCCTGTCCCCGTCCGCTGTTCGCGGACGACGCGCTGCTCGCGTTCGACAAGCCCGCCGGGATGCCCGTCCAGCCGCTTTCCTGCCGCGAGACCGGCTCGCTCATGAACGCCGTCTGCGCCGCGCACCCGGAATGCCGCGCCCTCGGCCCCGCCCTCGCCAGGCTCGGCGAAAGCCCGCTCATGGCCGGAGCCCTCCACCGGATCGACGCGGACACCTCAGGGCTCGTCCTCGTCGCCCGCACCGCCGACGCCTTCGCCGCCCTCCGCGCCCAGTTCGCCGCTCAGACCGTCCGAAAGACCTACCTCGCCCTCGTCGAGGGGGAGGTCGCGGACTCCGGGTCGCTGGAGAACGACCTCGCCCACGACCCGACGCTGCCGTTCTGCCGCATGATCGACGCTAGGCACAACCGCCTGACCAACGCCCAGCGGGCGAAGCTGAGGCCGCTCCACGCCGTCACCGAATACCGTCCGCTTTCACGGACGCATCGCGAGAGCGAGACGCTGACCCTGCTGGAGGTGACGATCGTCACCGGCGTCACTCACCAGATCCGCGCCCAGCTGGCGCTCGCGGGGATGCATGTCGTCAACGACCGCCTCTACGGCGCGTTTGCCGTCGAGGGGATGACGGGACACTGCCTGCACTCGCTTGCCGCGAGGTTCGCGCACCCCGTCACCGGCGCCGAGACCGAGCTACGCACCCTGCCGCCACGCTGGGCGAGGCCCGACGGGGTCTAGGCGTGCCAGCCCCCCTCGTTCAGAACGCCTCGGCGGCGTCGGAGACGCGGCGGCTGCGGCGCTCGGCGGCGCTCTTGCGGGCCTCGGCGCGGAGCTCGGCGGCCTCGTCTGCCGCGGCCCCCAGCATCGCGTCGTCCCACGCGACCAGCACCGTCTCATAGTCCGGCGTCGCGCCGGCGAGGCACGCCGTCACATGGCGCCCGGACCCGACGTCGAACGTATAGATGGGACGGCACCAGCTGCGCGGACGCGCCCAGGTGCGGTAGCGCTTCTCGAGGGCCTCGACGAGGTAGTGGCGGCGCCAGTTCGCGCCCGGCTCGACGGCGTTCTTCGCGCAGGCGTAGACCTTCGCCACCCGGTGCGTCTTCGGCGTGACGTAGACGTAGTAGGCGTCGAAGCCCGCGAGCTCCTTCTTCGGCGCGAACGTCGCGCGCAGCAGCGTCGGCTCGCCGTCGTCCCGCGCGAACACCTCGCCTTCCGCCGGCTTGAACTCGTCGCCGAACTTCAGCCCCATGAATCCGTCTTCCGCCGCCGGCGCGGCCTTGCCGTCCGCAGGGGACAGGCCCCCGTCGTCCGCAGGGGACAGGCCCCCGAGGCCGGACTCGCCGACCGGATAGCTCTGCGCGTATTCGCTCGTCGTGGTGGCGAGCATGTTGCCGTCGGCGTCCGTCGTAGTTCGCGTCTCGCGGCGGCGCTCCGTCACCATGCTGCCGTTCGTCGTCACCGAGGTCTCGGTGAACGTGCGCGAGACGGAGCCGTTCTCGTTGGTGGCGACGGACGACTCGGACGACTTCTGCGAGACGTCCCGCCTCTCGTCGCAGCTGGCGGCCGCGAAGCCGATCAGCGCGGTGAGCGCAATCGCGCCGGCCACTGCGCCGGCGGTCTTCTTTCCGTTTTTCATGCTGTCGTTCCTTTCTGGTTTCCCTTGTTGAACGACGGGCATTATAGGAAATCCCTGTTAACGGATTGTAAACGGCGCGGCCTCGCCGTCCTTCGTCACCTTCTCGATGCGCTGGCGGACGGAATCGAGGTCCTTCTGGCAGGTCGCCACGAGCGAGCGCCCCTCCTCGAACGCCTTGATCATGTCGTCGAGGCTCAGCGAGCCGGACTCCATCTTGGCCACGAGCGCCTCGAGCTTCTTGAGGTTGTCTTCGAACGTCATGCGCCTTGTCCTCCGGACTCGCGGGGCTACGCCTCCAGCTCGGCCTTCAGCTTCGCGACGAGCGCGTCGAGCGTCATCGCGCCGAGGTCGCCCTCGCCGCGCGAGCGCA
>CAVCXQ010000156.1:0-3617 GCA_963606275.1 uncultured Muribaculaceae bacterium
TTCGCCGTTGCTTCGCAACCTTCCCTCCGAAGCGCGTTGCGCTTCTGCGGCGCATCTCTGCCCGCAGCGAGCCGTTCTAAGGAAGGCTATCGGCCGCTCTCGCCGACTCCTGACGCCCTAGTCGGACGGCTTGGCTTCCTCGTCGGGGAAGAGCCGCGCCAGGACTGCCTCGACGTCGGCCGGCTCGGCGAGGAAGAACCGCACCTGACCCGGCGCGAAGGCGGACGATACCGTCCGCCGCAGCGCGGCGTCCTGCGGCGAGAGGAAGGCGACGAGCGTCGTCGCGCCGACGCGCGCGAACGGCACGACGCCGCGCACTCGCACCAGCGTCTCCGACAGCTTCGCGACCAGCGCGGAGTCCAGGTCGAACGCCGCCAGCGGGACCGGCGGCAGCCCGTATTTGTCCGCCAGCCCGGCGACGGCTTTCTCGCATTCGTCGGGGCGGTCGTGCGCGATGAACGCGAGCGCGGACACGAGAGGGGGACGCGCCGCGTCGGCGGCGGACGGCATCCCGCGCAGGGCCTCGGCGGCGGCGGCGTCCCCGAGGTCGTCGGCGAGGGCTGCCTCGCTGGCGCAGGCCGCCGCGACGGCCCCGCCGGGCGAGCCGGCCTTCGGAGCCGCCTCCGGCGAGAGGTCTGGGCGCGGCGCGGACGCCACGCGGACCTTGATCGCCGCCGCCTTCGCCTCGTCGAGCGCGCACGCCTCCAGGCGCGGCAGAAGGGCGGACGCGCTCTCCACGTCGCCCTCCTTGAGCAGGACGCGCGCCAGCGCGGCGAGCGCGCGCTCGGCCTTCTCGCCCTCGCCGAGCTGCGGATAGGCGACGGCGAGGAACTCCAGCGTCGTCCTGTCGTCGGGCATGACGCGAAGCATCTCCTCGAAGTAGGCCACTCCCTCCTTAAGCCGCGCGTCGAACTTGGGTCCTGTCTCTGCTGCCATGGCTCTCCTTTCTACGCCTCCTCGGTGACGCGGAGGACTTCAGTCACGCTGGTCACGCCGGCGAAGACCTTCGCCCAGCCGTCCTCGCGCAAGGTCTTCATCCCCTTCGAAAGCGCCAGGTTGCGGATCTGCGTCGCGTTCTCGCGGCGGACGACCGCGCCCTCGACGTCCTCGTCGACGTCCAGCACCTCGAAGAGCGCGCGCCGCCCGCGGTAGCCGGTCTTCGCGCACTTCTCGCATCCGCCCGGCTCGAACACCGTGTCACTCGCCGGCGGCGCCGCGAGCGTGTAGTATTTCATGTCCAGCGGGGCCTCGCGCCGGCACTCCGGGCAGAGACGGCGGCAGAGGCGCTGGCCCATCACGCCGGCGACGGCGGACGCGATGAGGAACGGCTCGACGCCCATGTCGATGAGGCGCGGGAACGCGCCGGCCGCGTCGTTCGTGTGCAGCGTCGAGAACACCATGTGGCCGGTGAGCGAGGCGTTGATCGCGATCTCCGCCGTCTCCCGGTCGCGGATCTCGCCGACCATGATGATGTCCGGGTCCTGGCGCAGGAAGGCGCGAAGGGCGCGCGCGAAGGTCATGCCGATCTCGGACTGCATCTGGACCTGGTTGATGCCGGCCATGTGGTATTCGATCGGGTCCTCCGCCGTCATGATGCGGACGTCTATCTTGTTCACCTCGCTCAGGAACGAGTAGAGCGAGGTCGACTTGCCGGAGCCGGTCGGCCCGGTCACGAGGAAGATGCCGTTCGGGCGGTGGATGATCTTGTCCACCACCGCGTAGTCGCGCTCGTTGAAGCCGAGGTCGTCCATCTTCACGAACGAGCCGCTCTTCGCCAGCAGTCGCAGGGAGACGGACTCGCCGTAGGCCGCGGGCATGGTCGAGACGCGGATGTCGATGTCCTGTCCCTTGATGCGGATGCCGATGCGTCCGTCCATCGGCAGGCGCTTCTCGGCGATGTCGAGGTTCGCCATGACCTTGATGCGCGAGATGATCGCGGACTTCAGGCGGTTGAGCTGCGGCGGGACGTCGACCTTGTGGAGCATGCCGTCGATGCGGTAGCGGATCCTGAGCTCGGTCTCCTGCGGCTCGATGTGGATGTCGGTCGCGCCCTGGCGGTCGGCCTCGGCGATGATCTGGTTGACGAAGCGGACGATGGAGGCCTCCTCGCCCATCTCGCCGACGTCGATCTTGGTCATCGAGCCGATCTCGTCGCCGACGTCGTAGCGTCCGTCCTCGAGCATCTTCTCGATCGCCTCGGCGCCGACGCCGTAGAACCTGGTGATCGCCTTGGCGACGGCCTCCTTCGGGGCGAGGGCGGTGCGGACGCGGCAGCCGGCGACGAGGCGGAGTCCGTCGGCGGCGGTGCGGTCGAACGGGTCGTGGGTGACGACGGTGAGCGCGCCGGCGTCCAGCCGCCAGGGCAGGACGCCGAACTGGTTGACGGCGGAGGCGGGGAGTTTCGACAGCGCGTCGGGGCTGGGCGTCCGCGCCTCGAGGTCGACGACCTCCATGTCGAGGGCGCGTCCGACGGCGGCGAGGAAGTCGGCCTCGCGGACGCCGCCGAACTTGACCGCGGCCTCGGCGAGGCCCATGCCCGGGCTGGCGGCGCGGCGTTCGAGGACGTGGGCGACGGCCTCGTCGGAATACACGCCGGTCTTGCGCAGCAGCAGCGCGGCGAGCGAGTCCGCCTCGGTCCGCGCGCCGGCGCCGTCTCTCTTCGTTTCGTCTTCCATGCCGTGAATTATACCATACCCCGCGCCGTCGCCGCAAACGCCCCCGGTTTCGCACGATTGCGAATCCGGCTTCGCGAAAATGAGAAAAAGCCGCTCGTCTCTTTCGTCGCTTAGGTCCCCTTCGCCTCAAGTCTCTGACGTCTCTCACGCCCCTCACGTCGCGGGCAGCGGGGCAGGGGCGTGAGCGACGTGAGGGGCGACAGGGACGTGAGGCAAGAGACGAAAGAGACTTAAGAGACAGAAGCGAGTTGGCACGGAATCTGCTATAATGTCTGCCAGCGACCGGCAGGGTGCCGATTGCGGCATCAGGCAAAACGAAAACACAAACAAAGGAACAAAACCATGAACAGGAAAATGATGAAGGGCTTCACGCTCGTCGAAATCATGATCGTGGTCGCGATCATCGCCATCTTGGCCGCCATTGCGATCCCGAACTTCATTAAGTACCGCACCGAGTCGCAGGAGAATGCCTGCACGGGCAATATATCTACGATTCGCACGGCTGGCGAGAATTGGGCATCGAAGACAGACAATGCCGGCAAGGATCCCTCGGAGACGGATCTTGCGCCATCTGACGGTACCGGCTATATGAAGACCTTCCCGACCTGCCCGGCGGGTGGTAAATATACGATCAAGAACGATTCGAAACAGGGCATTGTCGTGACCTGCTCGAAGCACACGAGTTCTTCGTCGGAAGATAACACCGAGACCGAGTGAACCTGACCGTTCGGTCGCGAACGAGAGGAGGGCGGGCAACCGCCCTTCTTTTTTTGTCGGCGCGGCAATGCGGGCGAGCGGGACGCTCGCCCCTACCGCGCAAAAGCGGCAATGCAGGCGAATGCGGTAGGGTCACGCGTCCCGCGTGACCGCCGCCGTAAGGTCTGGGCGACGTGAGGGGCGTGAGGGGCGAGAGGGACGTGAGGCTGGCTGTCGCTTTCGTCT
>CAVCXQ010000157.1:0-3614 GCA_963606275.1 uncultured Muribaculaceae bacterium
GACTTCGATGATGACCGTCTCGATGAGCACCTGGCTGAGCTTGATGTCCATGGACTCGATGATCTGCTCGATGGTGGGGACGAGTTCCTTGTTCGTCATCACCACGATGCCGTTGATGCGCTTGTCCGCGAGCACCGTCGTGTTCTCCTTCGAGAGCTCGCCCGGCTTCGCCTCGCCCGTGCGCTGGTTCGCCGGCTTCTTCGACGCCGCCGACGACGAGCCCTTGCCCGTCATGTTCGCGCTCGAGCCCTGCTTCGCGTTCTGGTTCTGGTTCTTTCCGCTGTTCTTCGAGCTCGGCGCGTTGCCGATCAGGTCGTTGATCATGTCCGAGACGTCCTCGGAGTCGGCGTATTTCAGCCGGTAGACCTTCACCACCGTGTCCGGCGTCGTCTCGACGTCGAGCTGCTCGATCACCTTGTCGAAGAAGTCCATGTTCGCCTTCGAGGTGATGACGATCAGCTTGTTCGAGCGCTCGTCCGGCACGATCAGCACGCGCCCGCGGATCATGCCGCGGTCGGCGTCGGACACCCCGAGGTAGAGCGACTCGTTGTTCGCGGCCGGCTGCTGCGCCTCCTGCTGCTGGCGTCCGCGGCGCAGGAGCGACTGCGGCTGGCGCGGCTGGGGCTGCTGCTGGACGAGCGCGGCCGGGGTCTTCGCGGCGGTCTGCTGCTTGAGCGCGTCCTCGACGATCGCCTGCAGCGCCTTCTGGACGTCCGCGACGTCCGCGTGCCGCACCTGGCGCACGAACACCTGCTCCGTGACCGGCGTCGCGACGTCGATCGCGCGCGCGATCTCGAGCATCCGGTTGATGTTCTGCTCGGTGTCGGTGACGAGGATCTTGTTGGTGCGCTCGAAGACGATCAGGAGCCCGGTGTTGGACTTGAAGCCCTCGAGGACCTTCTGCGCGTCCTCGGCGGACATGTTCTCGAAGGGGATCATCATCGAGACGACCTTGCCGCTCTCGCCGAGCTCCGCCTCGGAGTCCATGATCAGCGGGATGCCCTCCTTGCGGGCGTCCTTGCGCGGGATGGCGCGGATGAAGCTGTCCCTGTACGGCTCGATGTGGATTCCGTTCATCTCCAGGACCGTCCGGATCGCCTCCAGGAACTCGTCGCGGGAGAGGGTCTGTCCCTTGGACGACTTGAGGGTGATGCTGACGCCCTTGGGGCAGGCGGGGTCGATGAGGACGGTCTTGCCGAGCTCGTCGCCGTAGGCCATGAGGATGATGTCGCTCGGCGCGTTCTCCCAGTTGAGGGCGTGGCTGCCGTCTGGGTTCTTCACGACGCCGTCGTCAGCGCCAGCGGCGCCCGGCTTCGCGGCGGCGGCGTTCGGCTTCCCCGCGCCGGAGCTGAGCGACCGACCGAGAATGCCAGATCGCGCCGACGGCGCCGCCGAAGCCGCGAGGGCGAGAGACAGCGAAATGGCGATGAAGGCTAGAAGTTTTGTTTTCATGGCGTTAGATCACCTCTGTTGATGAAGCGTTGCGGTCGTTAGGGCGGCGTGAGGGGCGGCAGGGGCGTGAGAGACTTGAGGCTGGCCACCGGGCGCGGCGGTCGTTGGGGCGGCGTGAGGGGCGTGAGAGACTTGAGGCCGGTTGCCAGCGCAGGCTGTTACCGTCGTCTGGGCGGCGTGAGAGACGACAGGGGCGTGAGAGACTTGAGGCCGGTTGCCAGCGCAGGCTGTTACCGTCGTCTGGGCGGCGTGAGAGACGACAGGGGCGTGAGAGACTTGAGGCGTGGCGATAGCCGGCGAAGCGACTTCAATCGCCGGCCTCACGTCGCTGTCGTCTCTGACGCCTCTCACGTCGCCCTCCTGTCTCTCACGTCTCTCATGTCTCTCATGTCGCCTCTAACCTCACTCCCTCATATACGCGCAGTTGATGGTGAAGCTGCCTTTCAGGTAGCCTTTCTTCTGTCCCGGGCGGGCGCTCAGCGACGCGACGTCGAAGAGCCCCTCGTCGGAGTTCTCCAGCGCATAGAGGAACTTGACCAGCGCCTCCAGCGACGCCTCCCAGGTCATGTCGATCGGCAGGACCGTGACGTCGTCGACCTCCAGCGACTCCTTCTTCGCGCCGCGCTGCGAGATCTGCACCAGGCTCTTCGCGGCGATCTCGCCGGTCTTCTGCAGCCAGGTGGTGTCCGTCGCCTTGCCGGACGCGAAGGACGGCATGTTGGCCTTCTCGGCCTCGTAGGCGGCGTCCCAGCGGTCTTTCTCGGCGATGAGCCTCTCCTCCTTCTCGCGGGTCGCCTTCGCCTGCTCGTAGCGGCGCGCGGCCTTCTTCCACGAGCCTTCCGCCGACAGGAACCAGAACACGACGGCGCCCGCGTAGAGCGCGACGACCGCGAGCGACGCGAAGACCGCCTTCTGCCTCAGCGAGAGCGTGTTCATTCCTCCTCCTCCTGCGTCTCGAACCCGAGGTCGAGGTCGAAGCGCTGCATTCCCTTCGAGAGGTTCAGGCGCCCGAGCTCGACCGTGGCGAACACGCGCTCCGCGTCGGGGTCCGGCTCGCCGTCCTCGCCGGCCGCGCCGAACGCCATCGACTCCATCGCGTTCTTGAACTTGTAGACCTCGGCGTCCGTCTCCGCCTCGCCGGAGATGCGGAGCCCGGTCGTCCGGTCGTATGTCCAGCTCGTGAGCGTGATGCCGGACGGCAGCCGGTCGGACACCGCCTTCATGATCTCGAGGGCTCCCCTCGCGTGGTCGGAGTAGGTCTTGAACACCTCGACCTTCTTCTTCTTGTCGCTGACCATGCGATACTGCCGCGCGTGGCGCTTCGAGAGGTCCTTCTGGCGGTCGGTCATGAAGCCGTAGGCGACGGGGACGCCGAGGAGGACGCCCATGGCGAGGAGCCAGACGCCGACGGCGACGGCGAGCCGCCGCGTCAGCCGCGCCTTGAAGCGCGTCTCCTCGAGGACCTCTCGCCAGCTCGCCGGCAGCGCGTTCAGCGAGGCGGGGTCCTCGGAGCGCTCGACGAGCCCCTCGACCGCGTCGGCGGACAGTCCGTCGGGCGCGTCTACGTCGACGGTCTCGGCGAGCGGCCTTGCGCCGCCGAAGCCCTCGGCCTCCAGAAGGAGCATCATCTCCTCGCGCTCCTGGCTCTCCTGGTCGGTGAGCCCGCGGATGGCGACGGGGACGTCGCCGTCGAGGACGACGAGCGTGAGGCAGTCGGGCGACTTCATGCGCACGAGTCGGCGGCGTCCGTCTGAAGCGTCGAAGCGGCTCCAGGCGGCGCGGAGCTGGCCGAGGGCGAGCAGGTCGATTCGGGTTACGCTGAGCTTCTGCGCGTCGAGGGCCTCGGCGACGTCGTCCGCCGCGCTCTCCGGGAGGGCGGCGGCGAGGACGACGGATCCGTCGGCGGACTCGCGGACTGTCTCGCAGCCGACGGTGAGCGGCTCGTCGGGGAACGGGCTCATCGCCTGGAGGAGCGGGGTGGCGACGGCGACGGGGTCCTCGCCGGCCGGGACGCGCACGACCCTGGCGAGGAGGCGGCTCAGCGGCAGGGCGAGCACGGCCTCGCGGCCGGGGCGGCCCGCGCGCGCGACGCGGAGCTCCCCGCCCTCGTAGACGGCGACCTGGTAGTCCTTCTGCATTTTCAGCGCATTATACCAAATCTT
>CAVCXQ010000158.1:0-3591 GCA_963606275.1 uncultured Muribaculaceae bacterium
TGGTCGCGCAGGACGCGGCGCGCGCGGCGGTCGCGAAGGGGATGCACGAGTGCGAGGTGAGGATGCAGGGCGCCGGGGCCGGCCGCGAGAGCGCGGTCCGCGCCATCCAGGCCGCCGGCATCCGCGTCACGCAGATCACCGACACCACGCCGGTTCCCCACAATGGTTGCCGCGCACGCAAGCGCAGGAGGGTCTAATACTATGGGTCGCTATACTGGTCCGGTCTGCCGTCAGTGCCGCCGCGAGGGGCAGAAGCTCTTCCTCAAGGGCGCGCGCTGCTACATGGCCAAGTGCCCGATCGAGCAGGGCACGGGCGCTCCCGGCATGCACGTCGGCCGCCGCATGAAGAAGATGTCCGAATACGGCAGCCAGCTTCGCCAGAAGCAGTCGCTCCGCCGTCAGTACGGCATGGGCGAGCATCAGTTCCACCGGTTCTTCGAGGAGGCCCTCCACAGGGAGGGCGTCACCGGCGAGAACCTGCTCCAGCGCCTGGAGATGCGCCTCGACAACGTCGTCTACCGCCTCGGGCTCGCGCCGAGCCGCCGCGCCGCGCGGCAGTTCGTGCTCCACGGGCACGTGCTGGTGAACGGGCGCAAGGCCGCCGTCCCCTCGCACGTCCTCAAGGTCGGCGACGCCGTCGCCGTCAAGGACTCCGCGAAGTCCAGGGACGCCGCGAACCGCTCGGTCGAGGCCGCCACCGGCGCTCAGCTGCCGGTGTGGATGGAGTTCGACCGGACGAACCTCAAGGCCGAGGTCCTGGCCGTCCCGACCCGCGAGCAGATCGCGCCGATCGTCGACGAGCAGGCCATCGTCGAGCTCTACTCCCGCTGAGGCGGGAGCGTCCGTCATCCTAAACCAAGGGGGCTATCATGGCTATTCGTTTGAGTCCGTTCGAGATGCCGCGCAACGTCCAGGTGCTGGACGAGGGCAAGACCGCGACCTACACGCGCTTCGTGGCGGAGCCGTTCGAGATCGGCTACGCCAGGACGATCGGCAACTCCCTCCGCCGGGTCCTGCTGAGCTCGATCGAGGGCGCCGCCATCTCGTCCGTCAGGATCGCCGGCGTGAGCCACGAGTTCGCGACGATCCCCGGCTGCGCGGAGGACGTCACCGACGTCATCCTCAACCTGAAGCGCGTCCTGCTGAAGACCTACAGCCGCGACACGGCCACGATCACCCTGAAGAAGCAGGGCCCGTGCGTCGTCACCGCCGGCGACTTCGCCAAGGACAACAGCGTCCAGGTCCTCAACCCGAAGCAGGTCATCTGCACGCTCGACGTCGACGGCTCGCTGGACATGTCCTGCGAGGTGCGCACCGGGCGCGGCTTCTGCCTTGCCGACGGCAACAAGAAGCCCGAGCAGGAGATCGGTCGCATCGCGATCGACTCGATCTTCTCGCCGGTCACGCGCGTGAACTTCCTCGTGGAGAACACCCGCGTCGGCCAGCGCACCGACTACGAGAAGCTGGTTCTCGACGTCTGGACGGACGGCCGCGTGTCGCCCGAGGAGGCGCTCAAGACCGCCGGCGCGGTGCTCCGCCGCCACCTCGACGTATTCGTCGACTACGACGGGCCCGAGACCCTCGAGTTCGTCGACGGCAAGAAGCCCGAGGTCGACGACCGCGAGGCCCTCCGCAAGCTGCTCAACACATCCGTCAACGAGATCGAGCTGTCCGTCCGCGCGGCGAACTGCCTCAACAACGCCAACATCTCCACGGTCGGCGAGCTCGTCTCCAAGACCGAGGCCGACATGCTCAAGTACCGCAACTTCGGCAAGAAGTCGCTCACCGAGATCAAGGCGAAACTTGTGTCGCTTGGGCTGTCGCTCGGCTACAAGTTCGACCCGAGTCTCCTCGAAAAGAAGTAAGGAATCTATACAATGCGTCATCAGAGAGTAATGAAGAAGTTCGGGCGTTCGACCGCCCATCGCAAGATGCTCATGAAGAGCCTTGTGACGAACCTCATCCTCGCGGAGTCGATCAAGACGACCCTGCCGAAGGCCAAGGAAGCGCGCAAGGACGCGGACAGGATCGTGACGGTCGCCAAGAAGGGCGACCTCGCCGCCCGCCGCCTCGCGTCGTCCCGTCTGCTCGACCCCAAGGCCGTGCAGAAGCTCTTCGACAAGATCGCGCCGGCGATGAAGGACCGCAAGGGCGGCTACACCCGCATCGTCAAGCTCGGCACCCGCCGCGGCGACGCCGCGGAGATGTGCGTCCTCCAGTGGGTGACGGCGGGCGAGCCCGCCGCCGAGAAGCCCGCCGAGGCCGCCCCCGCCGCCGAGTCCAAGCAGGCATAACCTCAAAGGCCAGTCCGAAAGGGGGTGTGAAGCCATGGCAATCGTTCTCAAGCTGAAGAAGGGCGAGTCCGTCGAACGCGGGCTCAAGCGCCTGAAGAAGGTCCTCGACAAGGAGGGCGTCGTCAAGAAGCTGCGCGACGACCGCTACTTCGAGAAGCCCTGCGTCAAGGCGCGCAAGAAGTCACAGCGCGCCCGCATCCGCAGCCGCAGCCGCCGCGGACGCATGGAGCTCAACTAGCCCAAGCGCAAACGCCAGCGCCCGCCCGGTTTCCCGGGCGGGCGCGACTTTCAAGCCAGATGAAGATCCTCTTCCTAGGCGACGTCGTCGGCGGACCCGGCCGCCGGATGCTCCAGAAGCACCTCAAGACCGTCCGCGCAGAGCGCGGACTCGGCGCGGTCGTCGTCAACGCAGAGAACTGCGCCGCCGGCTCCGGCATAACCGCCGCGCTCGCCAAGGAGATCTTCGACGCCGGCGCGGACGCCATCACGCTCGGCGACCACACCTGGGGGCAGAAGGAATTCCCCGGCCAGGTCGGCGCGATCCAGAACCTCGTGCGCCCCGCCAACTTCCCGCCAGAGGCCCCGGGCCGCGGATGGTGCGTCGTCACCATGCCGACCTTCAGGTTCGCGCTCCTCAATCTCCACGGACGCGTCTTCATGAACCCGGTGGACTGTCCGTTCCACGCCGCCGACCGCGCCCTCGCCGAGATGCCCAAGGACGTCGCCGTCTTCGTCGACTTCCACGCGGAGGCGACGAGCGAGAAGATGACCATGGCTCACTACCTGGACGGACGCGTCGCCGCCGTCGTCGGCACCCACACCCACGTGCAGACTTCCGACGCCCGGCTGCTGCCGAACGGCACGGCGTTCATCACCGACCTGGGCATGACAGGGCCGTACGTCTCGTCCATCGGACGCGACCTGGCGCCGGTCACGAAGAAGTTCGTGACGAGCATTCCCGCGCGCTTCGAGGTCGCCTCCGGCCCGTCCACGATGGAGGGCGCGATCGTCGACTTCGACCCCGCGACGAAGAAGGCCTCGTCGATCGAGGCGTTCCGGATCCGCGAGCCGCTTTCCTAGGCGCAATTCGCCTCCACGAGCGGGTTGCGAACAAGCATCCCTCCGTATTGAGCCGTATTGAGTCGCATTCGCGCCCTCTTGCGCGGCGGATGGGGTATTTGGTATAATTCGTTCTGTTAGGCGGAAGGTGCTATGCCTGACAACGGTTGAAAGGCTGATTGATCTTTGACATCGGCGGGTGCGGCACCTCGCGCTCGCCATCGGTCGGAAGGTTTGT